>CAYYSC010000098.1:0-8930 GCA_964474065.1 uncultured Rhodospirillales bacterium
CTCTATCCAGATTTGCTCTCCGCGGCGGGTCACCTCCAGCCGGTCCATGCTCTTCACGGGCGACTTTGCTTGGCACCCTGCGGCTCGGAAGCTGGTGAAGTCGTGATTCCCCACCAGGTACCGCGCCGCTTCGTGCATGGCGGTTGCATCCAGTGGCGTGCCGACATGCCATACAAGCCCCCGCTCCAAGGCGGGCGGGGCTCGCCGGTTTAGGATCCGGTACCGGTAGACGCGCCGGATGGCGCTCCGCCGTGCGTCGAAATCCGGGCGGGCTTCCGCCGCCTCGATCACGGAAATGAGAGCCGGTCGTACCAAATGGTTGATAGCGTTTTGGATGATCCAGGTTTCCCGGCGACGCTCGAGATTGACATGGATCACCTGTCCGCTTGCATGCACGCCGGCGTCTGTCCGGCCCGCACAGTGAACGACGGCCCGTTCGCCCGTGAAGCGGTGAAACGCATCTTCCAGACGGCCCTGGACCGTCTCGTAGCCGTCCTGGCGCTGGAAGCCGGAAAATCCCCCGCCATGATATTCAATCGTCAATCGATAACGCGGCATCGGTCGCGCGCGATCCCCGCTTTCTTGCGTTCTCTCGTCAAGATCCTGACCTATCCCGCCCGGGCGGCCGGGATCAAGCAGCTGACAGCGTCGCCGCCCGCGGCTATCCCTGCAACATCGGCAGGAGGCATCCCGCTGGAGACTCTTGCGTTTGGCGAAATGCACCGCGCTATATTGCGCCTCTGGCAATGCAGCCCTTGAGGAAAGCCAAATATGAGCACGCCCGTCTGGAATCTCTATGCCTTTTGCTACGGTCGCCACGAGAACCGCCTGATGAGCGACACCTTCATCGGCGGCAACCCAAACCAGACCTGCCGCGGCCTCGACTATTTCATGTGGGCTATCGTCGGGAACGGCCGGGCAATCGTCGTCGATACAGGCTTTACCAAGGAAAAGGTAGAGAGCCTCAATCGCACCTGGATCGCCGATCCGATCGACCTGCTCGGCAAGGTCGGCATCGACGCCGGGCAGGTGGATGAGGTCATCCTGACCCACGCCCATTTCGATCATGTCGGCAACCTGCACCGCTTTCCCAAGGCCACTTTCACCATCCAGGACCTGGAGATGCACTCGATCACGGGGCGTGACATGACCCACCCGTTCTTCCGCACCGCCTATCACCAGGAGGACGTGGAGGCACTGGTGACACTGCTTTACCAAAACCGGCTGAAGTTCATTGCCGGTGACGGCACCTATGCGCCGGGCATCGACTACCATCTGATCGGCGGCCACTCCCGCGGCCAGATGGCGTTAACGGTGAACACCGAACGCGGGCCGGTATTCCTTGCCAGCGATGCCATCCACCTGTTCCAGGAAGTGGACGAGGAGCTGCCGTTCATCGTCTTTTACGACATGGCGGAGATGCTGGAGGGCTACCGTACCTGCGCCCGCCTTGCTGGCGACCGGGCATTTTTGGTGCCGGGCCACGACCCTATGGTGACAGACGCCTACCCGGCTGCGAAGCCAGGCTTAGAGGGGCTGGTACTCGATCTCGGCAAGCCGCCCACGGGCTGATTCCCAGGCTCGCTTGACTTGATGACAGCGGCTCCCGAGACTGGCGCGCAACTCATCAAGATACCCAGGAGAACCGCCCATGAATGGCGCCGAAGCCCTGATGTCCGTCGCCAAAAAGGCCGGCATCGAGATCTGTTTCGCCAATCCCGGCACCACCGAAATGCCGATGGTGATGGCGATGGATTCGGCGCCGGGCATCCGGCCGGTGCTCGCCCTGCACGAAAACGTCTGCAGCGCCGCCGCAGACGCGTATGGCCGCCTCGCGGGGAAACCCGCCATGACAATCACCCATCTGGGGCCGGGCTTCGCCAACTCCTGCGCCAACCAGCACAACGCGCGCCGGGCGTTCGCGCCGATCTTCAACGTCATCGGCCAGCACTCCACTTGGCACTACGACGCCGATGCACCGCTGGCGATGGATATTCTGGGCTTGGCGCAGACCGTCTCCCACTGGGTACGGGAGACCAAATCGCCGGAAAGCGTGGCACAGGATATCGTCGACGGCATCACCCACGCCCTCGGCCAACGGGGGCGCATTGCTTGCCTCTCCTTCCCGCATGACCACCAGATGGCCGAGGTTGAGCCAGAGCCGGTATTGGGTAAGCCGGAACCGCTGGAAGCCACCGACGGCAAGCTGGTGGATCAGGCTGCTGCCATGCTGAAGAACGGCAAGAAAACTGCCATCCTGCTGGGCGGCACCGCGCTGAAAGAGACCGGCCTGATGCTGGCTGCCAAGCTGAAGGCGGCGCACGGCTGCGATCTGGTGATCGAGGGTTCGTTCTCGCTGATGGAATGCGGCGCGGGCCTGCCGGACCATATCCGCATGCCCTATCCACCGGAGCCCGCTCAGGCACTGATGGATTCCTACGAGCAGGTAATCGTAATCGGCACGAAGCTGCCGGTGAGCTTCTTCGGCTGGCCAGGCGCGCCTAGCCAGTACCTGCGGGACCGGGACGGCGTAGTGCATGTGGCGGGCCAAGTGGGCGATTCGGTAACAGCGCTGGATGCGCTGGTGCAGGGCACCGGCGCGGCGGCTGCAACGCCGTCTGTCACCAGGCTCGAAGTGCCGGGCATGCCAAGCGGAATGCTGACGCCAGACTCGCTCTGCCAGACCTTCACGGCCTTGCAACCGGAAAACGCGGTGATCGTGCCGACGGCGGTGACGACCGGCCGGCTCTATGGTCCCATGTCCACCAAGCTGCCGCGCCATACCCAGATCAGCCTGTGTGGTGGCGCGATCGGCGAAGGGCCCGGCCTCGCACTTGGCGCGGCACTGGCCTGCCCTGACCGGCCCGTGTTGAACCTGCAGGCAGACGGTTCCGGCGCGTATCTGCCCCAGGCATTCTGGAGCCAGGCGCGGGAGGGCGCCAATGTCACTACCGTGATTTGCTCGAATCAACGCTACGCCATCTTGCAGGGTGAGATGACGCGTGCCGGACTGAACCAGCCGGGGCCGAATTCCATGGCGCTCACACAACTCGACAATCCGCCCCTCGATTGGGTGGCGATTGCCAAGGGCTTCGGCGTGCCTGGAGAGGTCGCCACGACTTGCGAGGAGTTGGCGGACGGGATGAAGCGCAGCATAGCAACGCCGGGACCGTACTTGGTCGAAGCGCGGATCTGATGACAGATTGGGTAGCCAGGGCCCGCGCTTTCGCCGAGCGCTACCTCGCGCCGCGAATGGACATTCACACGCTGGACGACTTTCCGCGGGAGCTCTGGCAGGCGCTGGCAGCGGAAGGGCTGCTCGGCCTGACCGTGCCCAAGGCCTGCGGCGGGGCCGAAATCGACCCCGCTACTCAGATCGCGGCGGTGGAAGGCTATGTACGTGCGGCCCGTAATGTAGGCGTCGGCTCCGTTCTGCAAGCACATCTGGGCCATGCCAGCTTCGTCATCGACCGATTGGGCACCGGGGCACAACGGGAGTATTACCTACCCCGCATGGCCACAGGCGAGGAATCGCTGGCAGTTTCCATTTCCGAGCCGGGCGCCGGCGCCCATCCGAAGCACCTGAAGACCCGGGCAGAGCCGGACGGTGACGGCTGGCGGCTCTATGGCGAGAAGAGCTATCTGACAAACGGCCCGCTCGCGACCGTGATCGCCGTTCTCGCTATCACAGCGGAAGAAGACGGCCGAAAGCGCTACAGCATCTTCCTGGTGCCGAAAGGCGCAGAAGGGCTGGAAATCGTCCCGGGCGGCAACGTGGACTACATGAAGCCGTCCGCCCATTGCGGGTTGAAGCTGGAGGGCGTGCGTGTCGGGCCGGAGGCGCTAATCGGTCCGCCGCACGAGGGCTACGACGTGCTTGGCAAGCCGATGCGCGATCACGAGGACTTGGTGAACCTGGGCAGCCGTTTCGGCGGCTTCTTGGCGGAACTGGATGCTCTGAAGGACCAGGCTGGCGCGTCATTGGGCGGAGACGCAGGTGCGCGCTTCGGTGCCCTCGTCGCGGGCCTCAATGGACTGAAGGTCCTGGCCGGGGTGGCCCTTGAAGCTGGCCCCGGCTCCCCAAAAGCCGAGATGCTGCTGCTCGACATCCGTGAGCGCTCGCGCGCCTTCCAGAGCACCTATGCGGCGCTGGTAGAGGATCTGGGCGTGACTCTTCCCCCACGCGAGGCGAGCCTGAAACGCGATCTTGACAAGCTCGGCGAACTCGCCGGCTACGTCCAGACGATAAAACTGAACCGCCTTGCGGCTGGCTGGAAATAACCTTCGCTCACGAGCCTGCTGGCGGCTCGGAAACCAAAGGAATTTAACGCACCCTGCCGGAAAGCGACGTACGGCGCCGGCCCTTGCTCCCCCGCTCGGAAGGCCTTTAGTTTCGGCCCGATCAACCGAAAGATCGGAACCCAACGTGGGTGCAGGCCAACGAGCCTCTGTGCATCTGTCTCTGTTGCTTGATGGGAAACGCTGACCATGATCCAGGGCAAACTGCTCGTCGCGAACCGCGGCGAGATCGCCACGCGCATTTGCCGGGCCGCCGCCGAGCTCGGCCTGCCGAGCGTCGCCGTGTACCCGGCAGACGACGCGGCCAGCCTGCACACCCGGAAGGCCGACGAGGCGGTGCAACTGCCGGGCCGGGGCGTTGCCGCCTATCTGGACGCTGACGCGATCCTGGAGGCCGCGCGCAATACGGCGGCGACAGCGATCCATCCTGGCTACGGTTTTCTTTCGGAGAATGCGGACTTCGCCCGGGCCTGCGCTGAGGGCGGTATCACCTTTGTCGGCCCGACACCGGAAACACTGTCTCTGTTTGGCGACAAACATGCCGCGCGGCGGCTGGCGGAGGCACAAGACGTGCCAACACTGCCGGGCACGTCTGCTCCCACCAGCCTGGACGAAGCACGCGCCTTTCTTACCGGTCTCGGGCCCAACGGCGCGGTGATGGTGAAGGCCGTGGCGGGCGGCGGCGGCCGCGGTATGCGCCCGGTTCTGTCTGAAAGCGAATTGGAAGAGGCCTTCATTCGCTGCCAGTCGGAAGCGCTGTCTGGCTTCGGGAACGGCGACCTCTATGTCGAGCTCCTCGTACGGCGCGCCCGGCACATCGAGGTGCAGGTGGCAGGCGATGGCAAGGAGGTAACTCACCTCTGGGAACGGGACTGCTCGTTGCAGCGGCGGCGGCAGAAAATCGTGGAGATCGCCCCTGCCCCACATTTGGATCCGTTGCTGCGCGACAAGCTGCTGGACGCGGCATTGCGGCTGGCAGGCGCCGTGAACTACCTCAATCTTGGCACGATCGAATTCCTGGTGGATGCCGACAGCGGGGAATTCTTCTTCATCGAAGCAAATCCCCGGCTACAGGTAGAGCACACGGTCACGGAAGAAGTGACGGGCCTGAACCTGGTCGAATTGCAATTGCAGCTGGCGGGCGGACAGCGTTTGGCCGAACTGGGTTTGTCCCGCCACGAAGTACCGACACCGCGCGGCATCGCCGTACAGGTTCGGATCAACACCGAGACCATGCAGGCGGATGGCGAGGCGATGCCCGGCGGCGGGACGCTGACTGCGTTTGAGCCCCCTTCCGGCCGTGGCATCCGGGTCGACAGCTATGGCTACGTGGGCTACCGGACCAACCCTGCCTACGACTCGTTGCTGGCGAAGCTGATCGTGCATACGGGCTCCGGCAACCTCGGCGATGCGATGACCAAGGCGTACCGCGCCCTTTGCGAGTTCCAGGTGGCGGGCGCACCGACCAATGTCCTGTTCCTCCAAAACCTCGTGAGCCAGGACATCGTGCGGGAGGGAACTCCCGATACCGGCTATGTGGAGGCGAACGCAGCCCGGCTAGTGGCAGGAGACGGCGACGAGCATCCCAACCTCTACTTTCCGCGCGAAGCGGAAGAGAAAGAACGCCGCGCCCGGGTAGGCGCGAAAGTGGATGCGAGCGATCCGCTCTCCGTGCTGACCTATGGCCAGGCGCAAGCTTCTGCCCGCCACGAGCGCAGCCCCGGCGCCGTTCCCGACGAACCGGCAGCGGGCATGGTCGCGGTGCGTGCACCGTTGCAAGGAACTGTCGTTTCCCTCTCCGTCGCGGAAGGCGACGCCGTGCCGCGCGGCGCCCAGTTGGCGGTGATGGAAGCGATGAAGATGGAGCACGTCGTTTCGGCTGAGACCGCTGGAATTGTAAGCGAGTTGCATGTCGAGCCAGGCGACACGCTCTGGGTGGACCAGCTGCTGATCACGCTGGAGCCATCGGGGGCTGCGGACGATCTGGCGGCGGAAGCGGAAGAAATCGATCTCGATGCCATCCGGCCGGATCTTTCCGAAGTCTTGGAGCGAAAGTCGCTGACGCTGGACGAGAACCGGCCGCAGGCAATCGAGCGCCGCCGCAAGACCGGTCATCGCACCGTCCGGGAGAATGTCGACGATTTGGTTGACCCTGGCACCTTCATCGAATACGGCCCGCTCGTCGTCGCGGCCCAGCGCCAGCGCCGCGGCCTGGAGGATCTTCTGACCCGCAGCCCCGCGGACGGACTCGTCACCGGTGTCGGCAGTGTCAACGACCACCTGTTCGATGATCCGGCCTGCCGTGCGGCGGTCATGGCGTATGACTACACCGTTTTCGCGGGAACCCAGGGCGTCCACAACCACTGGAAGACGGACCGCCTGATCGATGTGGCGGAACAAGGCCGCCTGCCCTTCGTCCTGTTCGCCGAAGGCGGTGGCGGCCGGCCAGGCGATACGGATTATGGTGGCTTTGTCGGGCAGAATACCTTTCACCATTTCGGCCAGCTTTCGGGCTTGGTGCCGATGGTCGGAATCGTGGCCGGGCGCTGCTTCGCCGGCAACGCAGCCCTGCTCGGCTGTTGCGATGTCATCATTGCCACGGCGGACGCCAATATCGGCATGGGCGGCCCGGCGATGGTCGAGGGCGGCGGCCTCGGCGTGTTCGCGCCGGAGGATATCGGCCCGACTTCCGTCCAGACGAAAAGCGGCGTGATCGATATTCTGGTTCGGGACGAGGCGGAGGCCGTACAGGTTGCGAAGCGCTATCTCTCATATTTCCAGGGGCCTCTGCGCGAGTGGACCGCGCCGGACCAGCGCAAGATGCGCCAGATCGTGCCGGAAAACCGGCTGCGGGTGTACGAGGTGCGGGATGTCATCGAGACTCTCGCGGACGAAGGTTCCGTCCTCGAACTGCGCCAAGCCTTCGGCCAGACCATGGTCACCAGCCTGATCCGCATCGAGGGCCGGCCGGTCGGCGTGGTGGCGAACGATCCGAAACATCTCGGCGGCGCCATCGACTCGGACGGCTCGGACAAGGGCGCACGCTTCATGCAGTTGTGCGATGCCTTCGACATTCCGGTGCTCTATCTCTGCGACACGCCCGGCATCATGGTCGGCCCGGAGATCGAGAAGACCGGGCTGGTGCGGCACTCTTCCCGGCTGTTCCTGGTCGGGTGCAACATGAGCGTGCCCTATTTCACGGTGGTGCTTCGCAAGGCCTACGGTCTCGGTGCGATCGGCATGGCAGGGGGCAACTTCCGGGCACCCTACTTCACGGTTTCCTGGCCCACGGGCGAGTTCGGGCCGATGGGACTGGAAGGCCAAGTGAAGCTCGGCTACCGGGCAGAGCTGGCCGCCATCGAGGACCCGGAGGAGCGGCGGCAATACTACGAGAAACTCGTGGCCCAGTCTTATGAGGATGGCAAGGCGCTTGCCCGCTCCACCAGCTTCGCCATTGACGACTCTATCGACCCGGCACAGACCCGGCACTGGCTCGCGAGCCTGCTCGCCTCTGTCCGCCCGCCAGCGCCGCGGGATGGGAAGAAGCGGCCGATGGTCGACGCATGGTAGCAGCGCCGTGGCATCGCGCGATTAGCCTCGGCAGGCGGCGTGGGGTATAGGGACTTGGCGGCTTACCGTTAGCGGGACTCTGTCATGCCAAACGAGGGGGAAAAGGCCCAAGATGAGCCACCAGCCGACCTGTTAATCGTCGGCGGCGGCGTGAATGGCTGCGGCATCGCACGGGACGCGGCCGGCCGCGGGCTGCCAGTCACGCTTTGCGAAATGGGTGACTTGGCACAGGCCACTTCTTCCGCTTCCACCAAGCTGTTCCACGGAGGGTTGCGCTATCTCGAACGCTACGAATTCCGGCTGGTGCGGGAGGCGCTGATCGAGCGGGAAGTGCTCCTGCAGGCAATGCCGCATATTTCCTGGCCGCTGCGCTTCGTCCTTCCTCATCACCCGGGCCTGCGGCCCCGCTGGCTGCTGCGCCTGGGCCTGTTCCTGTACGATCACCTGGGCGGGCGCAAGCTCCTGCCGCCGACGCGGACGTTGGACCTCGCACGCGATCCGGCGGGTGGACCGTTGAAGGACGACTACCGGACCGGCTTCGAATACTCCGACTGCTGGGTGGAGGACTCGCGCCTGGTTATCCTCAACGCTCGGGACGCCGCAGAACGGGGCGCGACGATCCTGACTCGGACACGCCTCGTTTCTGCGGAACGCCGGAGCACGTTCTGGGAAGCCGTGCTGGAGAATACCCGGACGGGCCGACGCCGAACCGTTCGTGCGAGGGCGCTGGTAAACGCCGCGGGACCCTGGGTGGACAAGGTCATTGGGAATTGCCTGCGCGAGAATGCGCATGGCCATGTGCGCCTGGTGCGTGGCTCTCACATCGTTACAAGACGGCTGTTCGAGCATGACCGCTCCTACATCTTCCAGAACACGGACGGCCGGATTGTGTTCGCGATCCCCTACGAGACCGATTTCACCCTGATCGGCACCACCGACCGCGATCACCAGGGAGATCCCGGCACAGCCTTCTGTACGGACGAAGAGGCGGATTACCTATGCCAAACGGTGTCCTCCTATTTCGACCGCCCGGTGAAACGGGGCGATATCGTCTGGAGGTT
>CAYYSC010000099.1:0-8909 GCA_964474065.1 uncultured Rhodospirillales bacterium
CGATCACGAGCCCGGCGGCGCGCAGTTCCTGCCGGAAGGCCCGGCTTGGAAACTGCTGTTTCATGCCCGTGCCGATGAGCAGCGTCTTCGGCTGGGTATCCGAGGCACCGAGCGAAGCAAGCGTGGCGGCGGCCACCTGATCCCATTCCGTCACATCCCATGCTCGGGTTTGCTCCGCTTCTACGAGAACGGAATGCTCATACCGTTCACCGCTGATCCGGAATCCACCGCCGCCATAGGTCTCGATCACCTGGCGCCCGGCGGGAATGATCGGCGATACGTCCGTCATGCTAGGATCTCCCTAGGTCTGGGCGGGCACATCCGTTTCCGCGCTGTCGCCGCCGGTGACACCCACCGGCGTCAGCTTGGTCCAGAGCAGCGCAGGAACCGCAATATACATCGACGAATAGGTGCCGATGACCACGCCCCAAATCAATGCGATACAAAACCCGCGGATCACCTCCCCGCCGAAAATCGCTAACGCAATCAGGGCTAACAAGGTGGTCAAGGAGGTCATCACCGTGCGCGACAAAGTTTCGTTCACGGAGCGATTGAGCAGATCCGGCATGGTCATGCTCTTGTAACGCCGCAAGTTCTCACGCACCCGATCATAAACGACCACGGTGTCGTTGATTGAATATCCGGCGATAGCAAGGACTGCAGCCACTGTCGCAAGGTTAAATTCCAGCCCTGTCAGTGCGAACAGTCCAACCGTAGTAATGACGTCATGCGCCAGAGCCACAATAGCGCCAACGGAGAACTGCCATTCAAACCGAAACCAGATATAGGCCATCATCGCCAAAAGCGACAGGGCCACCGCAATAGCGCCGGCTTCCTTCAGCTCCTCGCCCACGGTTGGGCCCACAAACTCCGTCCGCCGGAATTCGACATTCGGTCCCAGCGCCTCCTGAACGGTCCGGATTGCGACGGACTGGTCCTCTCCCGGCTGCTTCTGGATACGGATGAGAACGTCTGTTTCCTCGCCGAAGCGCTGAAGCGTGATATCGCCCAAGCCCAAGCCGGCAAGCTGATTCCGCATTGCGGCAACATCCGCACGCTCCGGCATGCGGACCTCCATGACAGTGCCGCCGCGGAAGTCGATGCCGAAATTGAGGCCAGGCACGAAGGCCAGCGCGATTGAGGCGACCACAATTACGAAAGAGAGGAAAAATGCAAACTGGCGGAACCGGATAATGTTCAGGTTCGGACGGGGGGGAACAAGGCGGAGCAAACGCATGATCAAACAGGCTCCATCAAATCGGAAGCGCTTTCGGGCGCGTCTGCCGTAACCAGATCACCACAATGGCACGAGTCACGAAAACCGCGGTGAACATGGACGTGATCAAGCCAATAGCCAGGGTCACCGCAAAGCCTTTCACCGGCCCGGAGCCGAAGCTGAACAGGATGACCGCGGCAATCAGCGTGGTGAGGTTGGCGTCGATAATCGTGCGCATGGCGCTACGATAGCCGCTGTCGATCGCGGTAACCGACGTTCGGCCGTTTCGCAGCTCCTCGCGTATTCGCTCGAAAATCAGTACATTCGCGTCTACCGCCATACCGATGGTGAGCACAATGCCCGCAATACCGGGAAGCGTCAGCGTCGCTTGCAGGATCGACAAGGCTGCCAGGATTAGTGCCAGGTTAGCGACCAGCGCCACTACCGAGAAAACGCCGAACAGACCGTAGCACGCGATCATGAAGACGACGACCAAAGCAAGACCAACGGTGCTGGCAATCTTACCCGCAGCGACAGAATCCGCACCGAGTCCGGGTCCGACTGATCGTTCCTCGAGTACCGTAAGGGGCGCCGGCAGCGCGCCTGCCCGCAACAGCAGCGCCAGATCCTGAACATCCTGGGTGGAGAAACTGCCGGAGATGATGCCATTGCCGCCGAGAATGGCGTCGCGGATGACCGGAGCCGAGATCACCTCCCCGTCCAGAACAATTGCCAGGGGCCGCCCGACATTCTGCTGGGTGGCCCGTCCGAATTTCTGAGCGCCCACCGTGTCGAAGCGGAAAGAGACGACAGGCTGCCCCTCCTGAAAACTGGGCTGGGCGTCAATCAGATTTTCTCCACCGACGATCACCCTTTTTCGCACCACATATTCGGAGGGCTGACCCGGCCTGCCGTCGTCGGTTGCCGGCAGCAGCATCGAACCGGCCGGCAAAGCGCCTTGCCTCGCTTCCGTCACGGTTGTGCCTGTATCGGCCAAGTGGAAGGTCAGCTTAGCCGTCTGCCCGATAACTGACTTCATACGCTCCGGATTGTCCACACCTGGCAGCTGCACAATAATCCGGTCCTCGCCCTGCCGCTGGATAACCGGTTCCCGCGTGCCGGTTTCGTCGATGCGCCGCCGGATGACTTCGATCGACTGGCTGACCGCGGAGCGCAGCAGTTCGTTCAGATTATCCTCGTCGAGGGCAAGCGTGATCCTGCCATCGTCCCCGATGCTGACATTCAGGCTGGGATCTTCATCCAAGATCAACCGGCGCACCTCGTCCGCCCGGGTGGGATCGACCAGATCGAACGAAACGGCTTGACCTTCAACCGTCAGGTTCCGCCGCCGAACGCGCGCCTCCCGCAAGGCATTGCGCACCACGTCCGTGAGGCTCTCGACGCGTTCGGCCACGACGACATCGGTCTCCACCTGCAGCAACAGGTAGGAGCCGCCGCGCAGGTCAAGGCCCAAATTGACGGTGCGATACGGAATATAGAACGGCAAATCCCCTGTTTCGTCCGCCGCCTCCCGGCTTAGGAAGACGTTCGGCGAAGCGTACACGAACCCAAGCAGGCAAATGAGCGCGATAAGGATCAGCTTCCAGCGCTCGATATACAACATTCCCGTTCTACTCCCCGCGCGCTATTTTTCGCCGCGGAGCTTCGACAGGAAGCCGGATACGCCGCCCTGGCTCGAGCCTCGCCCGGTGTCGTTTGCCGGTTTGGATTTCGAGGTGCTGCCATCCGGGGCGCTCTTGGAGACAACGTCGGCGATTGTCGGACGGGAAACGCGCACGACCACGTTTGGAGCAATCTCCACGTCAACCTCGGCCTCGTCCACCACTTTGGTGACCTTGCCGACAATGCCGCCGCCGGTCACGACCCGGTCGTTCCGGCGGATGTTGCCAATCATTTCGCGGTGTTGCTTCACCTTCTTCTGCTGGGGCCGGATTAGCAGGAAATAGAATACCGCGAAAATGAGAATCAGCGGCAGGAAGCTGATAAGTCCGCCTGCGCCGCCGTCAGCGGCCTGCGCATAGGCTGGGCTGATGAGCATGGATACGCTCCTGTTACCAACGCGGCCCGACCGTCGGGCCCGTTCCAATTGAGGGGCGGACTATAGCGGGGATCACTGCTGGCGCAAGCGGCGCCCGGTCACGTTCGCCCCATCCGCCGCCTCTTCCCGCAGCCGCGAGAAAAGCGAAAGCCCGGGCTGCTCAGCCTATTTCTTTGGCGTGTTCCGGCGCGACCGGACCTCAGTGCCCGCCCCTTCCTCCATATAGCGGACGATATGCGTAAAATCTTCCTGGTTGCCGCCCCGGGCGAGCGCATAGCTCCACCACTGCTTTACCGGCTGCCCAACCCACATGGGGACGCCCATCGCCTCGGCTTCTTCCAGGCAGAGCTTCACGTCCTTGTACATCAGTTCCGTGCGAAAGCCATAATCGAAGGAGCGCGGCAACACCGACTTCGGGAATTTGTCCCGCACCGCCGTATTCATGCCGCTGCCCGCACAGATCACCTCCACCATCTTGTCCGGATCCAGCCCCGCCTTCGCGCCTGCCACGAATGCCTCCGCCGTGGCCACCATGGCCGTGGCCGAGAGGTAGTTGTTGAGCAGCTTCATCATCTGGCCCTGGCCCGCTTCCTCGCCAATGAAGAAGGGGTTGCCAATTGCATCCAGCGCGTCTTTGTATTGTTCCCAGCGTTTTTCCGGCCCGGAAACCATGACGGCGATGGTCGCCTTTTCGGCGCCGCCGACACCGCCGGATACCGGCGCATCGAGTTGGTCGATGTTATGTTCGGCCAATCCTTTCGCCACATCCAGCGCCATCCGCGGCCCGGTCGTGGACAGGTCGACGAACGTCTTCACCCGCCTGCCTTCCGCTACCCCGCCTTCACCCAGCGCTACCGTCTTGACAATAGCCGGCGTCGGCAAGCTGACCATCACGCAATCCGCATTGTCGGCCAGGTCCTTCACCGATGCCGCCGCGGTCGCTCCCGCATCAACCAAGGCCTGTAGGGCGTTTGGATTGCTGTCGAATACCAGCAGATCGTAGCCGGCAGCCGCCAAATTCAAGGCCATCGGCTTTCCCATGGAGCCCAGTCCGATGAAGCCAATGCGGTCAGACATAAGTTCGTTCCTTACTGATCGGGATCGCAGTTTCGATGGACGATAGCGCGAGTGTCGAGCCAGCACCATCCGGACAAGGGAGTGTATCCCTGCGTTATTCGCCAACCGTGGTGGAGAAGTTGAAAATCGCGATCGAGCGCAGGATCGGGTCGAGGACCTTATTGACGTCGGTCAGGATCGCATTCGAGACGTAGATGGCGTCGCCAGGCTTCACCGCAAAAGCATCCGCCACCAGGATCGAGTCCGGTTCCGACATGTCCAGAAGGAACAACTGATGACGCTCTTCAGGGCGATCTTGCGGCCGGAACAGATAGACGCCCTGGCGGTTAGCCTGCCGGTCGCTCAATCCGCGCGCTGTTGCCAAAGCATCTAGCAACGACGGACGCGGCGTTGGAAATTCGAACGCGCCCGAAGTCGTCAACGCGCCGAGGGCGATAAAGCGTTTCGGCTCAAACGCTACCTGAAGTCGGTCCCCCGGCTCCAGCGCAAAGTCGCCGCCGTTAAGCAACTGGGAAACTGTGTAGCGCCGCACTATGTCGTCGCGCCGTAGGACCAGATCATGATGCCAGGAGGCCCCCTCGATTCCGCCGGCAGCATTGATTGCATCGAGTGCGCTCGCTACTCCGGTCCGCAGGGACAGGCGGCCAGGCTGCGGCACGGCCCCGGCGATCATGACGCTATTGCTGTAGTCCTCCAGCACTTCTACATAAGCCGCCGGCTCCACTGCAATGCGGGATAGCCGCTCGGTGATAGCGGCCTGCAGTTCAGCCGGGGTCAGGCCTGCCCCCTTAAGGCTGCCCGCATAGGGCAGATTGATGGTACCGCGGTCGTCGATCACCACCCTATTCAGCAAGCCTGCGCCTTCCGGGCCGCCGAACAGGCTGCCGGTCGTGCCGGTCTCAAACATTTGGATTCGCAACACGTCTCCCGGTCCGAGACGCAGACGCATCTGCCCAATCGGAATGTTGTTCTCCAGTGGCCGGTCGATCTCGGGAGTCCGGCGGTACGCATTCACCGTGTCTGCCGCCAGCGTCGTGAAAACGATGTCGCGGTCCGCTGCCACCTCCTCCACAGACGTCATATTTGGCCCGCTCTGCGGCAAAACAGAACAGCCAGAAACGGCGGCAGCGATCAGCGGAACGGCCAGGCGGAGGCAAATTGACGGAAAGGGCATCGGATCAGACGACGTGCTCGCGGACGGTCTTATAAAATACTCCTAGCACAACATACCCGGCCAAGGCACATGCAAAGACGGTAAACACCGCCCAGCCACGGCGTGGCTCCGTCGGCTCTTGCGGCAGCCCTGGCTGCACGAACACCACCAGATACCGCTGGATTCGGATCGCTTCCTGCCGGGCAGCCTCCAGGAGAGACATCGTCCCCATGTAAAACTGTTCCGCGAACAAGCGATCAACCTCCAACGCCTGATATTCGATGACCATGTCGCTCATCGGGCTGCTGCCTCCGGCGAAAGCCGCGGTCCCGGTCAGCTTCTGCCGTTCCGTCGCAATCTGCTCTTCCAGCGCGGCGATCCGCGCCTGCGCCGCGCGCAGCGTCGGAGCGCCCGGGTCCAGGCCCATCGCCGCGACCTCCGCCTTCGCCTGCGCAAGTTCGAAATCCAAGCGCGAGATCAGTTCGAGCTGGGCCTTCGCCGAAGCCTCCGGAAAGATGTCCCCGGTTTCCTTACGGTAGGCGGTGACGGCCGCCCTCGCCTCTTTCAGCCGCGCTTCGGCTTTTGCCACTTCATCCGAAGCAAAGGCGAGCGCGTCCTCGCGCGCCTGTGCCGAAAGCCGATTCACCAACTCCTGGCTCGCGGTCAGAATGTGTTCGGAGAGCTTCAGCGACTCTTCGGGCGTGAAAGCCGCCACCTTCAGCGTTATCAGGCCGGTAGAAGCATCCAAGTCCGCGCTGATGCGGTATTGCCAATAGGTGTGCATGTCCTCGCGGGTCGCGTCGTTATCCAGCCGGGACCACCAATCAACCCAGGAATGGCCGAACAAGTTGACCATCCCGAGTTCTTCGTCAATGCGATCCACCATTTCCTGCGAGTGGATGAACTCCCGCACCACGAACGCGTCCTGGAAAGCCCCGAGCATTCCAGCCGCGGAGGGGATTCCGGTCGCCCCCGATATGGCGTCCTGCATCCCCATTTGCTGGCTCGCGGCGCGCACCGAAAATTGGGATTCCGTGACATACCGGTCCGTCGCGAAATAGCCGTAGTAGGCTGCCAGCAGGATCGGGACCAGGACGGCGAGCGCCGCGATCAGAATCGAACCGATGCGCATGCCACGATGGCGCCGCGAGCGATGTTCGAACTGCATGTTTTGTTCGAAGCCGCTATGGCGACTCCCGCCCGTTCGCTGGGCCGGAGCCCGGACTTCAGCAGTTTTTTTCGCTTCAGCGGGTTTTTTCAATGCACCGGGCTTTGTCGGGTCGGGAGTGCCGTTTTTGACCTCTGCACGCGTTCCTGGACCAGCAGGCGCCTTGGCTTTGCCGATCCCAACAACGCGGTCTGATGGCTGCTTTTGGCCGCGGTCGTCCACCATGTATTACTGTCCACGTCCGCGAAGGTCAGTGAGGCGCCTGATTGTCACTGATAGCCAATCCTCATCAGTCGCCTCTCCAGAATCAATCCGATCACCAGAAGCGCAACAATTGCAGACCATAGATACTCAATACTCAAAAATTGGCTTTCGGCTTCGGAGAAATAGGCGCTGCGGAACCACTCCGTAGCATGCAACACCGGGTTCCACCAAAGGTACTCCTGCAGTATCGCCGGCAGGCTGTCCGCGATGAAGAACACCCCGGAAGAGAAAAACAACAGTCGCCGCACCGGCATCAGTATCATTTCCACACTCGGAAACTCCATCGCCAAGATACCCGTACACAACCCTAACGCCGCACCGAGCGTGATAGCACTCAACACCGCGAGCAGCACTCCCAGCAGATCCGCCGGTAAATGACGTAATTCTCCAAAAAGGCCATGGACGGCAACCGCCAGGATGAGAAACACCATCAGTTGGCTTGCCGCCTCCAAAATCGTGCGGGCGATGAAGAAGTCGAGCGGCCGCACGATGGGAAACATCAGCAGGCCGGTGTTCGACCGAATCGCACCGGCCGAGTATTCCCATGTTCGCGTGAACGCAACATACGGAAACAAGCTGCAGAGAAAGAACAATTCGACCGGCACGGCGATCGGCGAAGCGCGGCCAAGCGCAAACCAGATGAGCACAAAGCCCCCGATAAAAACCATGGGCTCCAGCAAGGCGCGAAGATAGCCCATATTTCCGCGGCCGAACCGTGTCTTCACTTCGCGCATGACGATAGCGTACACCACATGCGCAACAACGGTCAGCCCGCCCCGCCTCTTCAAAGGGATGGCGGGGGACGGCGAATATCCGGACGCGTTGTCGTTGCCACTTGGCATGGCTATCCGATAGACGATGCCTGCAAAGGGCGTCCAGAGGCATTGAAGCGCAGTTCATGAATGACCCCGGTCCAACTTGGTTCCCCGCGGAGAATCGCACCTTGTCGCCGCCTACGGTCGTGTTCGACGGGGTCAGCAAGTATTTCCGCACCCAGAAGGGGCGCCGCTGGGTGCTGTACAAGGCAAGTTTCGCGCTTCGGCGAGGCCAGAATATCGGTATTCTCGGCCAGAACGGCGCTGGCAAATCGACCTTGCTGCGGATGATCTGCGGAATGGAGCCGCCCTCCAGCGGGGAGATCCGCCGCTTCGCGCCGATCTCCTGGCCTTTGGGTCTGGGCGGCTCGGCGCAAGGTTCTCTGACCGGTGCCGAAAACGCCAAGTTTGTCGCCCGGATCTACGGCGCACCGGTGGAAGAGGTGGTCGAGTTCGTTCGGGATTTCTCGGAGCTTGGTCCCGCGATCGACGTGCCGGTGCGAACCTATTCGGCCGGCATGCGGGCACGTCTGACGTTTGGCATGTCGATGGCCTTGAAGTTCCGCTGCTACCTGATCGATGAGCTGACCGCCGTCGGGGACCAGAACTTCCGCAAGAAATGCATCGACACTTTCGCAGAGCGGCGCGAAGATTCGGACGTAATTATTGTGTCGCATCAGCCAGCCACCATCCGCGCTTACGCGGAAAGCGTGATAGTGCTCAACCAGGGTGAGTTTCATTTCTTTGCCGATATCGACGAAGGGTTTTAGTACTATAATCAGTTACGCTGACGGCGCGGAGTCAGTGAGCATCAAAACGGCGTGCTCCAGCCGTGCTAACGCCGTGCGAAAAAGCGTTCGATATCGCTTAACTTCAACTCGACATAGGTCGGGCGGCCGTGATTGCACTGACCGGAACGGGGCGTTGCCTCCATCTCTCGCAAAAGGGCGTTCATTTCCTCTGGCCGCAGGCGACGCCCCGCGCGAACGCTGCCATGGCAGGCCATTGTGGCAGCGACGCTGTCGAGCCGGTCTTTGAGCGATAGCGCGGCGTCCCATTCAATGAGCTCGTCGGCGAGATCGCGCAGCACCCCCTTGCAATCCAGATGACCCAGCATCGCTGGTGTCTCCCGCACCACGACGGCGCCGTGACCGAAG
>CAYYSC010000100.1:0-8903 GCA_964474065.1 uncultured Rhodospirillales bacterium
CGCCCTCCAGAGCGCAGAACCCGGTCCCTTCGCCGCAATTGTCTGCGCGCTCGACATGGCGCTCTGGGACCTGTTCGGGCGCAAGAGCGGACAGCCGGTCAGGACCCTGCTCAACCCGGACTGCACCGCCGTCGCTATTTCCTGCTACGCAAGCGGCATCAATCCCGGCGGCGCGGCGGAGACCATCGCTCGCTGCCGGGAGGAAGGCTTTCGCGCCTTCAAGGTCAAGTGCGGCTTCGGGCGGGAGTCGGACATGAAGGCGCTGACGGACGCCCGCGACGAGGCGGCGGAGAACGAAGGGCTGATGACCGACGCCAACCAGAAATGGGGCCCGGAAGAGGCCGCCGTGATGGCCGCCGTCCTGCGCGACTACGATCTGGAATGGCTGGAGGAGCCGATGCCGGTGGACGAACCCCCAGCCGCGTGGCGCAAGCTACGCTCGGCCATGCGCATGCCGCTGGCAGGCGGAGAGAACATCCGTGGCCTCGACAACTTCGCCATCGCGGATTGGCTGGACGTGGTGCAGCCGGATGTCGGCAAGTGGGGCGGCATCACCCGGTCCTTTGAAATCGGCCGGCGCGTGACCGCCGCCGGCAGGCGCTATTGTCCGCACTGGCTGGCAGGCGGGATCGGCCTAGTTGCCTCCGCCCACGTGCTGGCGGCGGTGGGCGGTACCGGCCGGCTGGAGATCGATGCGAACCCCAACCCGCTGCGCACGGCGCTGGTGCCGCACAATGCGGGGGCCGTCTCGGACGGTTTCTACCGCCTGCCGGAAGGACCGGGCCTTGGCGTCGAGCCGGACCTGCAGGCGCTCGCCGGCGACCTCGTCCTGCATCGCGAGGTCGCCGGATGATAGATGCGAGGCGGCGGCTAGCTGTTCGCCTTCGGCGCGCCCTCGATTGCGTTGATCATGATGGTGTAATAGCGCTTGCCGAAGCCCATGCCGGCCGCGCGCTCCAGTACCTCGCGGGTGGCATAGGCCGATTCCATTTTTACGCCCGATTCTTCCGCCAACTGAATGGCATAGGTCAGGTCCTTCAGAATGTAGTCGACCGGGAACGACTGCTCCGGATGGGTGTCGGGCAGCATGGACTTCATGCCGTGATTGCGCAGCACGAAGCTGTCGGCGGAGCTTTTCGCAAGCGTCTCGAACAGGACCTTTCCATCCACGGCGCCGCTCGCCCGGGCGACCGCCAGCGCCTCCGCAATGGCGTGCACGGTCTGCACCACGACCATGTTGTTCATGAGCTTCACCGCCTCGCCAGCACCGACGGGGCCGCAATGCGTGATCGCCTCGCCCATGCAGTACAGCAGCGGCTCGATGCGCTTGAACACTTCTTCGGTGCCGCCCGCCATGATGCTGAGTGTGCCGTCGATGGCGGCCTGAGCGGTGCGTGCCACCGGCGCATCGGCAAAGTCCACGTCCTTTCCCTTGCATTCCGCCGCCAGCTCGCGCGCCAGCGCAACCGGGCAGGTGCTCGTGTCTACCAGGGTCTGCCCCGCTTTCATGTGCGCGATCAGGCCGTCCGGCCCTTGCGCCACGGCCCGGACCTGCGGCTCGCCCGGCAGGCTCATAAAGATGATGTCGGCCCGCGCTGCCAGATCGGCGAGAGAGTTGGCACTTTCCACACCGTCGGCCGACAGGCGCTGCAACGGCTCGGGACGCAGGTCGTAGGCCAGCACGGGCTTGCCGCTTTTCTTGGCGAGATTGCGGCACATCGGCTCGCCCATCACGCCGAGGCCGACAAAGCCGAGGGTCAAGGTATTGCTGTTGCTCATGGAGGCGCACTCCCGGAATTCACGGTGTTTTCTCACTTGGAGGGGATACAGGCATGATAGGCGGACGCAAGCGCAACGTTTTGCTGATCACGGCAGACCAATGGCGGGGCGACACGCTCGGCCACGCCGGCCATCCGCTGATCAAGACGCCGGTACTGGACGTACTGGCGGCGGAAGGGGTCAGCTTCCGGCGGCATTATAGCCAGGCAGCACCCTGCGGTCCGGCACGGGCAAGCCTGTGGACCGGGCTCTACATGATGAATCACCGCTCGGTCGCGAACGGGACCCCGCTCGACGCGCGGCATACCAACCTGGCGCTGGAAGTACGCAAGGCGGGCTTCGATCCGACACTGTTCGGCTATACCGATACCAGCGTGGACCCACGCACCGTGCCGCCGGCGGATCCGCGCACTCGGTCTTACGAGGGCGTGTTGCCCGGTTTCACGGCCGGACTGGTCATGCGGGAGGACGGTGAGCCTTGGCGAGCGTTCCTGCGGCGCAAGGGCTATGGCAATCTGGACTATCCGGACGTCTATCGGCCCGCCGAGGGGCCGGAATACGAGGAAAGCGGCGCAACCTACGCACCGGCCCGCTACAAAGCCGAGCATTCGGATAGCGCCTTTATGGTCGACCACGCCATCGACTGGCTGGCCATGCGGCGGGGCGAGGACTGGTTCTGCCACCTCTCTCTGCTCCGCCCGCATCCGCCCTGGGTCGCGCCTGCGCCCTATCACGCGCTCTACCGCGCGGAAGACGTGCCGCCACCGGCCAGACCTGGCGGACGTCAGGAAGCGGGGGCGGTCCATCCCTTGCAGGCATGGTTCATCGAAAATGAAACCCGGTCCGCCTTTTTCCCGGACCGCCCTGCCGAGCCGGTCTCTTTCGCCAGCGAGGCCGACGTGCTGCAAGCACGCGCCACGTATTATGGCCTGGCAACGGAAGTGGATGACCTCCTTGGGCGTCTGTTCCAGGCGCTCCGGGACTTCGACCAGTGGGAGGACACGCTGGTGATCTTCACCAGCGACCACGGCGAGCAACTGGGCGACCATTTCCGCTTCGGCAAGCGCGGCTACAATCAGCCGGCTTTCCACGTACCGCTGATCGTGCGCGGCCCCGGCATCGCCGCCGGGCGCACGGTTGAGGCGTTTACGGAAGCCGTGGACCTGATGCCGACGGTTCTGGACTATCTCGGCCTGACGGTCCCCGCCGCGTGCGATGGTTATTCGCTATTGCCCTTCCTGCAAGGCAGCGAGCCCCAGCACTGGCGGCGGGCCGCCCGCTGGGAATACGACTTTCGCGACAAGCCGGAGTTGTGCGCCGCGCTGGGCCTTTCCGGCGCGCCCGACCTTTGCAGCTTGGCGGTACAACGCGGCGAGCGTTTCATGAGCGTGTTCGGACCCGGCCTGCCGCCCGCCCTGTTCGACCTGCATCGGGAGGGGGAGGACCGGAATCTGGCTGGCGATCCGGCCTTTCAGGCCGATCTGCTGGCCGAAACGCAGGCTATGCTGCGCTGGCGCATGGCCCACGCCGAACGCACACTCGCCAATCACCTGATCGGGCCGGAGGG
The DNA here is from genome assembly GCA_964474065.1 of uncultured Rhodospirillales bacterium. Taxonomy (GTDB): domain Bacteria; phylum Pseudomonadota; class Alphaproteobacteria; order Bin95; family Bin95; genus JACKII01. The sequence goes on from CAYYSC010000100.1 coordinate 3,347, forward strand.
CTTCCAGGTCACCCTTCCCGCCAGATGGCCGCTGTAGAGACCGGCCACACAGCAATGGAGCCGGAGGCAAAGCGGTCATTCGTCCATCGGCGTTAAGACCCCTCTAAGCCGAGTCTGGCTCAATGGTCCGGCTGCCCGCAGAATGTTTGGGCAGAACGCGCCCAGCGTGAACATCTTCAACCTCCCATAAGTGAGGGATGTGCAATGTCTGCACTTCTGTTACGGCCTTACATAGAACAAAACAAGTACGATATTGACTGCTTTCGTCCGGCGGACGCTTACGTCTTGCCCGATCTCTTCCGCCGCACCTATGGCGAACACTATCTCGTCGGAGAGGTGTACGATCCCGCTCATTATTGGCGCGCGAACGCGGACGGGAGCGCCATCTCGCTAGTCGCCCGCGGCAGGGATGGCCTGCCGGCCGGCCATCTGGGTCTTTTGGCCTCGCCCCCCTATCGCGGCGTCAGGGAAGTGGGACAGGGCGTTATCAACCCAGCTTATCGTGGCCAGGGCGTGCTGAATGCCTTGATTGACCGGGCCGTGACCATGGCCGAGGCCGAACCCGGCTGTTGCGGCCTGTTCGGGGCCTCGCTCACCAACCACACCCTCTCGCAACGCTCAGTCTGGCGGGCAGAGTTTGTCGACGTCGGCTTCGAAATCGGTTTCGTCCCTGCACGGATGATGGAGATCGAGGCGAAAGCTACCGGGCCGGTCGCAACCTGCGTGCAATACCGGGCCTTCGGAGACGTACCGCAGCAGCAAACGTTCTTGCCTGCCGCCTATCGCGACCTGCTGCTCCACCTCTTCGATCATCTGGGGCTGCGCCGTGTGTTCGACGCGCCGGACGGCAGTCTCGACCAGACCGGGCGAGCCCGCGTGGAGACCCAGGATCTGCCCCGCTTCGACCTGATGCGCCTGACGGTGCACCGGAGCGGCCACGATCTGGCTGCCATCATTGCAGAGGCGGAGCGCCAAGCCCGCGCCAACGGGCGGGAGATGATGCAGGTCACCCTCGAACTCGGCTCTCCGGCGAGCGATGCTGCCTGCCAAACATTGCGGAACGCGGGCTTCTGGTTCGGTGCACTGCTGCCCCGCTGGTTCGACGACGATGCGCTGCTGCTGCAAAAGTCCCTTGGCCAGCCGAACTTTGAGGGCATCGAAGCGTTTACCAACGACGCAAAGGCGCTGCTACGCTTCATCCGAACCGACGCCGAGCGGCAGATGGCTCTGGCTGAGAGGGGCATTTAATCCGTGATGTCGGAAGTTTGAGTGGTGGCGCCTATCCCGCGGCGCTGCTCCGCGGCAGAATGACGTGGCAACGCCAACTGCGCGAGTTCGAGTGGAGGATCCATGGCCGTCACCCCCGTCACACTCCGCGACATCGAGGACGCCGCCGCCGCCATCGAGGGGCAGGTGGTGCCCACGCCCATGCGCCCCTCCCCTTCCCTGTCCGCGCTGACCGGTGCGGAAGTCTGGCTCAAGTTGGAGAACCTGCAGTTCACCGGTTCTTTCAAGGACCGCGGCTCGCTCAACCGGATGCTGAAGCTGTCCGACGCCGAGCGGCAACGGGGCGTGATCGCCATTTCGGCCGGCAACCATGCACAAGGGGTCGCCTATCATGCCGGCCGGCTCGGTATCCCGGCGACCATTGCCATGCCGAAAAGCACGCCCTTCTCCAAAGTTGCGCGTACCGAGAGCCTGGGCGCCAACGTGATCCAGGAGGGAGAGGAATTGGCGGACCTGGTCAGCGTCGCCGACGAGTTGATCGAGCATGAGGGATTGACGCTGATCCATCCCTATGACGACCTCTACATCATTGCTGGGCAGGGCACGATCGGCCTGGAAATGCTGGATGCGGCGCCAGCGCTGGACACGATCGTCGCGCCCATCGGCGGCGGCGGGCTGATGTCCGGGATCGCAGTCGCGGCAAAAGCCGTAAAACCCTCGATCCGCCTGATTGGGGTGGAGGCTTCGCTGTACCCAAACATGCATCACGCCATTGCCGGTGTGGAGGCACCGCCCGGCAGACCCACCATTGCCGAGGGTATCGCCGTCAAAAATCCGGGCAAGCTGACGCTCCCGATCATTCGCGAGACGGTCGAGGAAATCCTGCTTGCCACCGAGGCCCAATTGGAATGGGGTGTGCAGGAACTGGCCACCGTAGGGAAGATCGTGGGCGAGGGAGCGGGTGCCGCACCGCTGTCGGCGCTTCTCGCCTACCCGGACCGGTTCAAGGGCCGGAAAGTCGGCCTTGTCATCTCCGGCGGTAACATTGATGCAACGGTACTTGCTTCCGCCCTGATGCGGAGCCTCGTACGCCATGGCAAGCTGGTGCGCATGCGCGTGCAGGTGCGGGACTCGCCGGGCGGCTTGGCCAAGGCGACGCAAATCATTGCCGATGCCGGCGCCAACGTTCTCGACGTGCAACACAACCGTTTGTTCTTTGATGTGCCGATCAAGGATACCGAGGTCGAGTTCGTGCTCCAGACCAAAAACGAGGAGCACGTGACCGCCTTGGTCGACACGTTGCGGGCCGAAGGTATCGCTGCCGAAATATTGAGCAACCTCGCCCATGGCATCCCCGGCGCAGAAGAGGCTACAGTCGCCGCCCACCGGTAGCGTTTAAGGAGACAGCACGCCATGAAGCTCGGCGTCATCGGAGCTGGCGGCCGCATGGGCCGCATGCTCGTTCAGACCATCACCGAAACCGAGGGCGCCACCCTCGCCGCGGCCAGCGAGCAACCCGCCAGCCCCTTCATCGGGCAGGATGCGGGCATGCTGGCCAATGTGGGCGCTCTCGGCGTGGCCATCGGCAACAATTCGGAAGCCGTTTTCGACGCCAGCGATGCGGTGCTGGAGTTCTCCGTCCCCGCCGCCACCATCGCACACGCACCGATGGCCGCCGAGCATGGCGCCGCGCATGTCATCGGCACCACGGGCCTGAGTGCGGAACAGGAAGCCGTCCTGGCCGACGCGGCGAACCACACGCCGATCATGTACGCGCCGAACATGAGCGTCGTCGTCAATCTGATGTTCGCGCTGGTGGAGCAAGTCTCCACCCTGCTCGGCACCGATTACGACATTGAGATTGTAGAGATGCATCACAAGCACAAAATCGATGCGCCTTCCGGCACGGCAGTCGGGCTCGGCCAAGCGGCGGCGCGCGGGCGCCACGTAGCGCTGGCAGATGTAGCGCAATGGAGCCGCGAAGGAGAGACCGGCGCCCGGCGGGCCGGCGATATCGGCTTCGCAGCGCTGCGCGGGGGTGATGTGGTCGGCGAGCACACGGTCATTTTCGCCGGTGCCGGCGAGCGCCTGGAACTCACTCATCGCTGCACCAACCGGCAGCTTTTCGCACGGGGCGCAGTGCGCGCAGCGCTTTGGACCGAAGGCAAGCCGCCAGGCCTCTATTCGATGAAAGATGTCCTGGGGCTGAAGTTTTAGGGGATGCCTTAGGCCGGGTGCGGGTAGGTCCGCGCTTCGCGCAGCGCTTCGCGCAAGGTCTCGGCAAAGGCGACGCGCTCTTCCGGCGGCAGAAACGCGCCGAGCGTCAGGGAACGCTGGCCGCTGGCAATTTCCAGACGGCAATCGTGCTCCTCCGGCCGGTGCAGTTCCACCCGCGCCCAGGCGGGCTCGAAACTCCAGACGCTTTGCTGCCCGTTCGGCTGCACCCGCCTCACGGTCAACTGCTGGCGGGTCACCCGCACGATCTCGCACAGCTTGCCGCTGCGGTAACTCATCCGGAACGCAATATAGAACAGCAGCACATCCAGCCCGAAAAATCCGAGGATCGGCCAAGCGCCCATGCTCGCGAACAGCAGCCCTGTTGCGAAGCTCACTGCTGCGACCGCGCCCATCAATATCAGAAATCCCCGCGGGGCCAGGGAGCGGTGCGGGGAGAGGACGGCGTCCAGTAAGAAGGGCGTGTTCGGCTGTTCCATGGCGAATTATTTAGGAAGGCTTCCCCTTCCTACACCAGAGGAATTTTCGCTTTCTTGATGGATCTTGTGTCCTGCAGAGCAGTCACCGGGAACAGGTTGCCGGCCGGCGGCTCCGCATCGGTCAGGCAATACCCCTGAAACCGGTCGGGATCCTCGCCCGGCATCACGACGCCCCAAGTGCTGGCGGGCTGAAAACCAAACCGGCGGTAGTAGGCCGGATCGCCGACCAGGAAGACGAAACGCCAGCCGTCCTCCTTTGCCGCAGCCAGGGCGGCGCGCATGAGGCAGGAGCCGACACCCTGTCCGACGTGCCCGGCCCAGAGAGCGATCGGACCGAGCAGCAGCACGGTCTCCGACCCTAGCCGCGCGGGCCAGAACTGGATGCTGCCCAGCAGCACCTCTCCAGATAGGGCGACGCGTGAAAGACTCGCGACCGGCGCGACGCCGTATCGATAACGGTAGCTGGTCTTGCGGCGACGGTCCAAGCCGAAAGCGTGGTCCAGCAAATCTTCGATCAGCGGCGCGTGTTCAGGCGCTGGAGCGGCGATGGTAACCATGGGGCGGAAATCCGGCCGGAAAAAACGACAAGACAACCAGGGCTATATGCCTGCATTCCATGCGGGCCGCCTCTGGCTCAGGAAGTCACGTTCGGTCGCGATCGTCGTCGTTCCATGGTCATCATGTCACGACCCTAGCGAAGTCGTCCTTGCGATGCCATCCCGAAATGCTTTCGCGCGCGCCAGTATCTGGCCATGCCGCGCCGAGTCTGCCAGTCTCTGCCAGCAAAATGTTTCGCGAAGCAAGGAACATCCCTTCGATGAGCGACGCCAGCCTCGGCGTAATCATTTCCGGCGAACGCCGCCTAGAAAAAACGGAACTCGACCGCCGCGCACGGCAGGCAGCCCAGGGCTTCACCGATCTGGGCATTGGCCCGAACGATGCGGTGGCCCTGTTCCTGCGCAACGATTTTGCTTTCTTCGAAGCCAGCTTTGGCGCTGCGCTGCTCGGCGCCTACCCGGTACCGATCAACTGGCACTACACGCCGGAAGAAACCGCTTATGTACTGGAGGATTGCGCCGCAAAAGCCGTCGTTGCCCACGCCGATCTGCTGGGGCGGTTAGAGGGCGCACTGCCGGACGGCTGCACCCTGCTGGTGGTGCAAACGCCGCCGGAGATTGTTGAGGCCTACGGTCTGGACCCCGCCAGGACGCACGTGCCCGAAGGATTGGTCAATTGGGATGTCTGGCGGGAGGCCCGGGAGCCTTGGCAGGGCTCGCCGGCGGCCCTGCGCGGCGCGATGATCTACACCTCCGGCACGACCGGGCGGCCGAAAGGCGTGCGCCGCGAGCCGCAGACGCCGGAAATGCAGGCCATTGTCCAGGCCATGGCGAAAACCGTGTTCGATCTCTCGCCGGAAAAGCCAGTGCGGACTGTCGTAACCGGACCGATGTACCACACGGCGCCCAACGGCTACGCTATGAACGCCGTCCGTTATGGCGGCTATGTTGTACTGCAACCGCGCTTCGATGCAGAGGGCCTGCTGAAGATCATCGATGAGCACCGGATCACACATATCCACATGGTGCCCACCATGTTCGTCCGCCTGCTGAAGCTGC
>CAYYSC010000101.1:0-8887 GCA_964474065.1 uncultured Rhodospirillales bacterium
ATAACAAAGTTCGCACAATCCTGGGTGGAACCTCCCCCATTATCGAACCAGGTCTGGACGAGATGCTGGCGGACGCCTTGGATAAGGGCCTGATTTCCGCCGACACGATGATCGGCAGACATCTGGAGGAGGCGGATCTGGCTATCGTCTGTGTCGGGACCCCATCTGCCGCCGACGGCTCGCACAATATGGGCTTCATCGCCGATGTTTCGCGCCAGATCGCTGACGCGCTCGATCCGGCACGCCAAAAGCCGTTGACGGTGGCCTACCGCTCGACCATCCGCCCCGGCACGATCGAGGAACTGATCGCGCCGATCTTCCGCGCCAAATTGGGCGAAGCGGCGGACCTGATGGTCTCGCTGGTCTACAATCCCGAATTCCTGCGCGAGGGTTCGGCGGTCAAAGATTATTTCGAGCCCCCGAAAATCGTCATCGGCACTGCGGACGAGCAGCCGAATCCCGCGATGGAGGCGCTCAATGCAAACATCAGCGCCCCGAGCTTCTATGTCGGCTACCGCGAGGCGGAGTTCACCAAGTTCGTGGACAACAGCTGGCACGCGGTAAAGGTTGCCTATGCGAACGAGATCGGCCGCGTCTGTCTGGCGCTTGGCATCAAGGCGACCCAAGTGCATGAGATTTTCAAGTCCGACACCAAGCTAAATATTTCCCCCTACTACACCCGGCCTGGTGGCGCGTTCGGCGGCTCCTGCCTGCCGAAGGACGTGCGGGCGCTCCAGTACATCGCCGCTGACAGCGGGGCCAACACGCATTTGATCGACAGCCTGCTGCGCTCTAATGAGGCGCACAAGCACCGCCTGTACGAATACGCTACCGAAGGGTTAGACCCCGGCGCAAAGGTGCTGATGGCGGGGCTGGCATTCAAGGCCGGTACCGACGACCTCCGCGAGAGCCCGAATGTGGATCTGGCGCGGAAGCTCCTGGGCGCCGGCTTCGATCTGGATATCTTCGATCCCGCGATTGACGCAGACAAATTGGTGGGAGCCAATCTTGGCTATGCTTATTCCCACCTGCCCACTATCGAGCGCATTCTCGTTGCGAAGGCAACGGTCGAGCGTACCGCCTATGCCCGGGTAATCGCGACCAACGCGACCGTCAGCCAATTGACCCTGCCCGCAGGCACCGATTTGCGGGACCTTGGTACATTGCCCTGATCTCCGCTTGGTCTGCTTCAGGGCCGAGCCAGACACACCGCCTAGGAGGCATCATGCACGGGCCGATGACCGAAATGCCGCGGCTGGAAGCCGTGCGCGCCAGCAGGCCGCTGGCCGGCCGTAAGATCCTGATTATTGTCGAGAACCTGCCACTTCCCTTCGACCGGCGCGTCTGGCACGAAAGCCGCACCCTGGCCGCCGCCGGGGCCCAGGTCTGCGTCATCTGCCCGATGGGCAAAGGCTACGAGAAACGGCACGAGGAAATCGACGGCGTCCATATTTATCGTCACTCGCTGCCGCTCGATGCCAAGGGCGCTTCCGGCTACCTAATTGAGTATGGCGCGGCCCTGTTCCACGAGATGCGGCTGGCGTGGACCATTCTCTTCCGACATGGCTTCGACACGATCCAGGGCTGTAACCCGCCGGATTTAATCTTCGCGGTGGCGTGGCCGTTCAAGCTGCTGGGCAAGCGCTACATCTTCGACCACCACGATATTAACCCGGAACTTTACGAAGCGAAGTTCAACCGCCGGGGGATGTTTTGGCGGCTGATGGTTTTCTTCGAGTGGCTGAACTTCAAGACCGCCGACGTGGTGATTTCGACCAACCAGTCCTACCGGCAGATCGCGATGGAGCGGGGCGGCAAGAAGCCGGAAAATATTTTTGTCGTCCGCTCCGGACCGGATCTGAACCGTCTGACCATCATGCCGCCCAATCCGGCCTGGAAGAAGGGCCGGGAGGCGATGGTTGGGTATGTCGGTGTGATGGGCGACCAGGAGGGGATCGATCTGCTGCTGGAGTCCGCCCGGGAGATCGTGTTCGACCGCGGGCGCGAAGTTCAGTTCGTGCTGGTTGGCGGCGGTCCGGCGCTGGAGGAGCTGAAAAAGATGGCGGCGGATTTGGGGCTGGCCGACCACGTCACGTTCACCGGCCGCGCACCGGACGCCGAGCTGTTCGAAGTGCTGTCAACAGCGGACGTTTGCGTGAATCCCGATCGCGTGAATCCGATGAATGATAAGTCTACGATGAACAAGATCTTGGAATACATGGCATTCTCGAAGCCGATCGTGCAGTTCGATGTCACCGAGGGCCGGTATTCCGCTCAGGAGGCGTCGCTTTATGCGGAGCCCAACAACACCACCGACATGGCGGATAAGATACTCCTCCTGATCGACGATCCGGCACGCAGCGCGGAGATGGGGCACGTGGGTCGCCAGCGCGTGGAAACGGAGTTGAGCTGGGATTATCAGGTCGATGCCCTGTTGGAGGCCTACCGGCAAGCCAAGCGTTGAGAAGCAGTGCCGTCTGGTGCTGTCTCGTCCGTGATCCAGTACAGGCTCATTAGCTACTTTGAGCCGATCCCCTCTAGGCCGATGCCAAGAATCCTGGAAGCACCGATTGCCCTCTACGGCATCGCGCAGCTTTGGGGAGAGCTGGGCATGATCGCTCCGATGCTGTTCATCAAGACGGGCGTGAGCTTCCGGCACGAGTGTAAAGCCAGAGAGTGATCAAGCCGCTCAAGGAACGGTTCGCGCTGGATGCGACCGTCGTCTGTGCCGCGAGCGCCGTACCGCCGTCGCGAGGGAACGGGTGCCAGGCGACATCGTCATCGTCAGCAGGGGCGGCGTGGTACCGGCGGATGAGGGGCTGCTGGACGCTGGCAGCAGCCCGGAGAAAAAGGAGCTCCCCCGCATTCGTAAAAAGCCGGGACGGAGAGCGGCGATCGCGTGGCGGGACAAGAGATTTGCCGAGGGATGAGGAAAGCTCCTCATCTATGCTGGCAAATCGCGATCTGGGTACCGTCGCCGTTCGGTAGCATGGCAAGGGGTAGGTGCTTGAAGCGGTTGCTTCTATCGCCTACAGTGCCCTCCACGTGCCGTTGCATCTGATCAGGGAATCCCGTGGCCGCCCGTTTGAAACTCCTTCTCGTGTGCGCTTTGGTGATCGCGATTGCCTGGGTAATGATCTCGGCGGCTTTCACGACGAGTCAGCTTGGGGCGGTTGCCGTTGCGGCCACCGCGGATACGGATTGTCTGCAGGATCACGATGGTCATGGCGGTGGTCATCACCCAGGATACCCCCATGATCGCTCAACTGGCGACTCCGCAGCTTGGATGTTGTGTTGTGAGGCCGCCTTCGGCCATTGCAACAATTTTCATGCACATCCCGGACTCTCGGGGCAAGAGATGGCGCTGATGCCGGAACGCTATGTCACGGCGTTGGCGGCCATTCTGGGTCAGGGCCGGCATCCGGATGTGGAAACGCCTCCTCCTCGCGCGTGATGTTTGAGAGTTGCGGAAAACGGGCGCTGCCCGGCTGCCGCAACGGATATTTTACGACAATCTCAACATCGTAAGTTCGAGGATCACCAGTGAGCCAATCGTATTCTCATCGCGCACCGCGCGCGGTCATCTTGGCCTGTGCCGCTTCGCTTCTCGCGCTGCCGGCCGTCGCTGCCGGCACGCACGGCCGTGGGCACGCAGGCGCAGCTCTGCACGGCCAGCCCGGTAAAGCTTCCCAGGCAAGCCGCATGATCGAGATCGTCATGCATGACAACTATTTTGAACCGGAATCGGTCCGCGTCCAGGCGGGTGAAACCATTCGGTTCGAGGTCCGTAATGCTGGCGATCTCGTGCATGAGTTCAATATCGGCACCGCCTCCATGCATGCCGGTCATCGAGAAGAAATGACGATGATGGTGGAGCATGGCGTACTCATGCCGGACCACCTCGACAGGGAGGCAGCCAGGCACATGGAGAAAACCATGGGGCATGGCATGCACAATGAGCCGAACAGCGTGCTCCTGGAGCCTGGCAAGAGCGGCGAAGTCGTTTGGAGATTTCCGCGACAAGCGGAGGTGTCGTTGGAGTTCGGCTGCAATGTGCCAGGCCACTACGAGTCCGGCATGGCTGGTCAGTTCGAAATTGGCGGCGGGTCATAGGTAGCGGCCGCGGAACAATTCGTGCGGGCCTCACTCCGGGCCCGCACTCCCAGAAATCCGATCTTTTCCGAGGAAAGACCATGGATACTATCGGCTTGATCCGGGCCGGTGCGCTCGGTTTCAGCCTCCTCGCCGTATTGGGCGGCGGCGTTCAGGCTGACACGTACGATCTCACGGTGGATCGCGTCACAATCGATACTGGCGACTTCTCCCGCAGCGGCATCGGCTACAACGGCGAGTCGCCGGGCCCGGTCCTCCGGTTCAAGGAGGGGGAAGAGGTCACGATCAACGTCACCAACAACCTGTCGGATTGGACATCGATCCACTGGCACGGATTGATCCTTCCCTACACACAGGACGGCGTGCCCCGCGTCAGTTTTCCCGGAATCCCGCCGGGAGAAACCTTTACCTACCGGTTTCCCATCATTCAGGCCGGGACGTATTGGTATCACAGCCATTCAGGCTTTCAGGAGCCGGATGGCGCCTATGGTGCCATCGTCATCGAGCCGAAGGATCGGGAACCGTACCGCTATGATCGCGACTACGTGCTCCAGCTGGCGGACCCTCATCCCCACCATGGCAGCCGCATCATGCGGAACCTGAAAATGATGCCAGACTACTATAACCGTCAGCAGCGGACGCTGATGGATTTCTTTCGGGATGCCCGTGAGGACGGCCTGGGAGCCGCCCTGGCCGACCGCCGCGATTGGGGCAACATGCGCATGATGCCGTCGGATGTGGAAGACGTGCAGGGCTTCACCCCGCTGATCAATGGAAAGAGTACGGAACAGAACTGGACTGGTCTGTTCAAACCGGGGGAGCGGGTGCGTCTCCGGTTCATCAACTCGTCGGCAATGACCTATTTCGACATTCGTATTCCAGGCCTGAAGATGACGGTCGTCCAGGCCGACGGCAACGATGTGCAGCCGGTGACGGTAGACGAGTTCCGCATCGCGGTGGCCGAAACATATGACGTGATCGTGCGGCCGACGGAGGAAAAGGCGTACTCCATCATTGCTGAAAGCATGGCGCGCACCGCTATGGCTCGCGGAACCCTTGCCCCGCGTGAGGGGATGACCGCGGACGTGCCTTCATTGCGCAAAGCGCCGCTGCTGACGATGGCCGACATGGGCATGGCGCACGGGGACATGGGTCACAGCAGCATGGACCATGACAATGTGGACAGCGGCAGCAAGGACCAGGACGGCAAGCCGGCCGGCAGCCACGTCATGCCGGATGGAACCGTGATGCAGGGGGCAAGCCACGACCATCGCGGTCATAGCTCTCATGGGGCTAACGCCTCGAATGGAGGGGCGGCAACCGACCCGTTCTACGCGGAAGGCAGCGGCTTGACACCCGCAGCGGCCAACGGCGGCAAATTCCTGTCCTACGCCGACCTGCGGGCCCAGAAGCCGCTCTACGTGCACCGGGAGCCCGATCGGGAGATCGAACTCCGGCTTACAGGCAACATGGAGCGCTATCTCTGGTCGGTTAACGGCATCAAATATGCCGATTCGGAACCGATCCGCCTCCAGTACGGCGAACGCGTGCGTTTCAAGTTCATCAACGAGACGATGATGACCCACCCCATGCATCTGCACGGTATGTGGTCGATTCTCGACAATGGCAGCGGCAAGTGGAACCCCGCCAAGCATGTCGTCAGCGTGGCACCCGGCACGACCGTCTATATGGAAACCGAAGTCGATGCGACCGGCGAATGGGTTTTTCATTGCCATCTGGCCTACCACATGGACGCGGGCATGATGCGCAAGGTTGTCGTCGAGGGCGGCCCCGGCGAAAACCGGGCGCAGCTATCTTCCTCCGTCAAGAACGGAGGCTAAGGCGATGCGCAGAAGTGTTGCCATGGCCGCCGTGATCGCAGCGGCCAGCGGCCTTAGTGTGCCTGCCGCGGCAGAGCCCACAATCTGGGGCATCCAGGTGGAGCAACTGGAATACCGGGTTGGTGAGGAGACCGACGTCTTTGCGTGGGACTTCGACGCTCTGTACGGCAGCGACGAACTCAAGCTCGTTTGGCGGAGCGAGGCAGAGTATGCGTTCGAAGAGGACGGATTTGAGACGTTGGAGAACCAGTTGCGGCTGCAAACGCCCGTGTCCGCCTTCTTCGACGCGGTCGTCGGGTTCCGGGCTGACACGCCAAAAGGGGAGGATCGGTTTTCCGGCGTGGTCGGGTTGCACGGTCTGACCCCGCAATGGTTCGAAATCGATGCGGATCTGTTCATTTCCGACAAGCCGTCTTTCCGGTTCGAGGCCGAGTACGAGGGCCTGATCACCAACCGGATCATCCTGGTGCCCAGCATTGAGATCGATGTCCCGTTCACGGATGACGACGACCGCGATGTTGGCGCGTTCGGACCGAAACTCGAAGTAGGCGCACGCCTCGGTTACGACCTTATCGACCGGGCCGTGTCACCTTATTTCGGCGTTCACTACGAGCGCGTGTTCGGAGAGACCGCCAACATCGCGGACGCAAAAGGCGAGGACAGCGGCGCCGTCTTCTTCGTCATCGGCACACGCATTCTGTTCTGACGTTTGTCCGTTGGCTGGCTTGTACCGTACCGCTGCGAACGCTTTTGCGTCTTCGCGGCGGCTCTCTCAGAGAACGAACGGGGTGGTGTTGGATGGCGAAGCAGGTGCTCAACCGCACGGGGGTGAGATGGGCATTTCTGGGGATCGAGACTGAAACAGCATTGCCGCGAGCCTGTGTCACCGGCAGTCATCATTCTCGAATCTCTTCTTTGAGCGATATGACGGGTGGCTTTAGCCGGTAGTGCAACCAAGTGTTTGGTCCCACGGTTTGATGGTGCGATCCTTTCGAAGGAGTGGACGGAAGCACCATAGGCGAAGTTCATCACGGGAGCGGCACGACCACGCCCGCCGTCAGAGCCGCGATCCCGTGTTCTGACCGAGGCGGAGGAAGCGATGATCGTCGGCCTTCCGGCGCCATACGTTCTTGCCGCTGGACGATTGCCTCTATGCCCTCCAGGCGACGATCTCGAACTGACCCGTTCGGCATTCCACCGTTGCCTGCAACGACATGGCATCTCCCGCCTGCACTACCCCATCGGATTCTTCCATAGCGACATCGCCGAGGTGCAGACCGCCGAGGGCAAACTCTTTCTCTTCGTCAGCATGGACCGCACAGCCAAGTTCGCCGTCGAGCAACGCGTTGAGACGGCTGGCGGGCCCGACTGCTTGAGAGTTCCTCCAGCCCATGCTCGAAGCCGTGCCCGACCCCGTCCGCACGGTTCTCACCGACATACGCAAGATTTGGACCTCAGAGCAGGATGAAGTCATCCTAAACCGGATCCACCCGATTCCAGGACTAAAAACCTAATACTACTACCCCTCGCCACGCAGCTCCACCCGGCGGATCTTGCCGCTGATGGTCTTGGGCAACTCATCGACAAAATAGATGCGCCGGGGATATTTGTAGGGAGCGGTGTTCTGTTTGCAGAACTCCTGGATCTCCTGGGCCAGGTCGGGCGTATCCACGTAGCCTTTCGCCAGGATGATGTAGGCGGAAACAATTTGGTTGCGCAGTTCGTCCGGCTCGCCGATGACGGCGCTCTCCGCCACCGCCGGATGCTCCAGCAGAGCGCTTTCCACCTCAAACGGGCTGATCCGGTAACCGGCGGAACTGATCAGGTCGTCCGCCCGACCGACGAACCAGAAATAGCCGTCCTCGTCGCGCTTGGCGGTGTCGCCCGTGTAGTAATAGCCATTGCGGAAGGCCTTCCGGTCCGGCTCGCCGCCGGTGTAGTAGCCCTCGAACAGGCCGGGTGGGTGGGGGTCGGTGATCCTGCAGGCGATGTGGCCGATCTCGCCGGGGGGCATCTCCTTGCCTTCGTCGTCCACCACCCGCATGTCGATGCCCGGCACCGGCTGGCCCATTGAGCCCGGCTTCACCGGCTGGTCCGGGAAGTTGGCGATGATGTTGATGGTCTCGGTCTGTCCGTAACCATCCGCGATGGTGGTGCCGGTCTGCTCTTTCCAGTAGCGGATAACTTCCGGGTTGAGCGGCTCGCCCGCGCCCATCGAACGCCGAATGGACGAAAGATCGAACTGGCGCAGGTCCAGTTGCGCGAACATGCGGTAGGCCGTGGGTGGCGCGCAGAATGTGGTGACGCCCAGTTTCTTGATCAGTTCCAGGTGCAGCACGGGGTCGAAGCCCGCGCCGTCGTGCAGCACGACCGAACTGCCGACCAGGAATTGCGGGAACAGCATGCCCCAGGCCGCCTTGGCCCAGCCCGTGTCGGTCAGAGTCCAGTGCACATCGTCGCGGCGCAGGTCCATCCAGAACAGGCCCGTGGAGGCGTGGGCGAGGCCGTAGGCAAAGTCGCGCGGCACCATCTTCGGCAGGGCCGTGGTGCCGGAGGTAAAATAGGCCATCATCATGTCCGTGGCCCGTACCGGCACGCGGCGCTCGATCACCGGCGAGGCCGCGTCGCACATGTTATGACTGGAGGTCCAGCCGGGCCGCGGGTCCCCAATGACGATGAAATGCTTCAGCGTTGGGCATTCTGCGCGCACGGCATCGACCTTCTCGCAATGCTCCGGCGTGACGATCACACCCGAGGCCTTGGAGTGGTTGATGCGGTAGGCGATGTCCTTGCTCGTCAGCAGGGTCGTGCCCGGCATGGAGACCGCGCCGGTCTTCATGCAGCCGAACAGCGCATCGTACCATTCTGGAATGCGGTTGCCGATCAGAGCCACGAAATCGCCCTGCTGCATGCCGAGCCCGGAAAGCCCGTTG
>CAYYSC010000102.1:0-8853 GCA_964474065.1 uncultured Rhodospirillales bacterium
CCGGCCCCTCGCTCGCGAAGGCGAGCGCCTCGCCGCCCACCTGCTCCACATGGCAGCCCTGCTCCTCGAACGCCTTCACGCCGGCCGCCACCAGGGACGCCACTTCCGGATCGACCCGGGCGTGGCCGAGATCCGGCGAATACGCTACCCTCAGCCCGCTAATGCCCCTGCGCAGCTGGCCCGGATAGTCCTCCGGCGGCGCCTCCAGGGTGTAGTGGTCCCAGGGGTGGGGGCCCGCCATCACCTTCAGCATCAGCGCCGCGTCGGCCACGGTGCGGGTCATCGGGCCGTTGTGGCTCACCTGGTCGGTGTTCCCGACCGGCCAGCCCGGCACCCTGCCAAAGCTCGGCTTGATGCCGAAAATGCCGCAAAAGTGGGACGGCATCCGGACGGAGCCGGCCCCGTCCGACCCCTGATGCAAGGCGCCATAGCCAGCCGCCGCCGCGGCGCCCGCCCCCGCCGAGGAAGCGCCGGCATTGTATCCGTGCTTCCATGGGTTGTGCGTAATGCCGGTCAGGGGAGAGTGGCTGACCCCCTTCCAGCCGAACTCGCTGGTCGTCGTCTTGCCCAGCATGACCGCGCCCGCGTTCTTGAGCCGGGTGACAAAAGGCGTGTCCGTATCGTGCACGTTTCCTTGGAGGGTGAGCGAACCGCGCTCCGTCGGCACTTCCGCAGTGACGGCAAGGTCCTTGATCGTCACGGTAATACCGGCGAGCGGCCCCACCGCCTCGCCGCGCATAATCTTCGCTTCAGCGTCTTTAGCGGCATCAAGGGCCCGGTCCGCCGTCAACGTCGCAAACGCGTTCAACTGCGGCTCCAGCCGTTCGATCCGCGCGAGAACCGCTCCGCACAGTTCCACCGGCGAAAGCTGCTTGGACCGGATCAGGGGGCCAACTTCCGTTGCTGGCATGAAACAAAGATCGTCAGGCGACATCGGGCATTTCCTCGGAGAGACTGTGACTCCTCGAAGTGTAACGCCCCTCTGCCGGTGTGACTATTCCGGCGCGCGGAACAAATCTTCGTCCAGATCCGCTCCGGTTTCAATCTCGCGCAGCATGGTCTGGGTGAAGCCGCCGTCATCGGTGAATGTGCCCCACTCTGTCAGCCGCCAGCCACCTTCGCCCGCGAAGCGCAGCACGACCTGGCCCTTCTCTTTGTTGTTCCGTTCGGTAACCGCGACGTAGAGGTCCCCGCCCCGCTTTTCCACCTGCAGGACTTCGACGTTTTCCCTAAGCGCTTTTTCCGGGTCCATCAGGAAAGCGAGCGGGGTTTCGGCGGTTGCCATCTGCAATTCCGTCCCGTCTCCGCCGTAGAATTGAATCAAGGGACCGTTGACCAGCACCAGATGGTCGAGCGGTTCCGCAAACTCCATGCGGATCGCCTCACGTCGCCGGTCGAGAAATATCTCCCCCTTATTGATGCCACCGGGGGTCATCAGGTCGAAATGGGCAGCAAGCGTTTCTATCCCCGCCAGTCGGGCCGCGGCCTGTTCCGCCAGCGCCCGGGCCTCGCTCCCCTTGATGACCTGCGCTGCCGCCGTTCCGGCCAACAGCGCGCCCAAAGCAAGGGCCGCAGCGCCACATCTGATCAAACCCCGAACCATTCCGTTCGCTCCTTCTCTGAAACCAGGCTGCCCGTGTAACACGCCTTCCCGGCAGACCCAACCCAGGGCAACCGCCCTTGCCGCCAGCCGAATTGCCCCTCGCCGCCGCCGTTTCAATAAGGCCGCCGCTTTGAGGGGAACGCCAAGCTTGAGTCAGCGACCCTCGCCGAATTCGTCTGCAGCGGTGATGAAACGATCAGCGGGCGGAGGCTGGGCGGAGGGCTCCGCCGCCGGGCGCGGGCGTGGCAGGGGCGGCTCGGAGGCCATGCCAAGCTGAAGGGCGAGGAACTCCGCCGCCTCGGCGAAGGCGTAGTCCCGGTTCTCACCATGCGGAACGTGACCAACCCGCCGCATGCTCAACAGATGCACCGGCCTGTCAGCCTGTTGCCACGCAGCAAGGGTGGCCCGCGATCGGCGGTAAGGGACAATCCGGTCTGCGGTGCCATGGATCAGGAGCAAAGGCGCCGCCTCGCGGCGGGATAGATCGCCCGCCAGGTGACCCGATAGGCCCCCGGCCAGCGCCACCGCGCCGGCGATGCGCCGGTCCGATGCTGCCATGGCAACCGCATGAAAACCGCCGAGCGAGTAGCCAAAAACCCCGATCGAAGGCCCTTTTACCGCCCGCCGGGCCAGCAGGGCATGGGTGACGTGTTCCAGGATCTTCTCCCGTTCACGGAACCAATGCACCGATTGCTTCCGGCGAAGCCTTGGCGACATCCCGTCATAGTAGCGAACCACGGCGGCCGCCACGCCACGCTTCGCCAATTCATCCGCCATGGGCCAGATCAGGTGCCCGCGCCCCAAGCCACTTGCTCCATGCAAAACCATGGCCATTGGCCATGGTGCCGGTTTTCCCGGCGGCGGGATGACATGAATACGCACCGTCCGGCTTTGATAGCGCACCTGCCATTCCAGCCTGTCGGATTCCGCCTGAACAGAGGGCGATGCGCTAAGCAAGGCCAACAAAGCCAAAAACGCTGCGATCCAGCGCATCCGTAGTCTCCCGAGACCGATGGTGTGGCTAAATTGACGGCCACACCCATTGTCCATCCATCTCTTCACCACAGGTTACCGCAGATTCGCCGTTTCATTTCCATTAATGAAGGCAACAAAAAACCGGCGCGGGGAGAGATCCCCACGCCGGTTCCATGATACCCCGATGCTTGTTGCGATTATTCGCGATTGCCGAAGAGGCTCAGCAACATCATGAACAGGTTGACGAAGTCGAGGTACAGGCTGACGGCGCCCATGATCGCCAATTTGGATACCGTTTCGCCATGAGACCGGAATTCGAGAAAATCGTTCTTGATGCGCTGCGTGTCATAGGCGGTGAGTCCGACGAAGATCAGCACGCCGATCACGGAGATTGCGAATTGCACCGCGCTCGACTGCAGGAAGATGTTCACCACCATCGCGATGATGATCCCGATCAGCCCCACGAACAGGAAGCTACCCATTCTGGTCAGGTCGCGCTTCGTGGTATAGCCGTAGAGCGACATCGCGGCGAACGTCGCGGCGGTGATGAAGAACACCCGCGCGATGCTATCACCGGTGAAGGTGATGAAAATCGTCGCGATGGACACGCCCATGGTGGCGGCAAATGCCCAAAAGAGGAGTTGAAGCGTCCCGAAGCTCATCCGTTGCACGCCGAAGCTCAATGCCAGGATGAATCCAAGCGGGGCCAGCATGACCAACCACTTCAGCGGCGACATGTAAATCGCCTGGCCAAGCGCTGTCACCGTCGTCTGGCCGGACGCGTCTACCCCGAACGACAGGGAATACATGCCCCAGGCGACCAGACCGGTCACGACCAAGCCGGATACCATGTAGTTATAGACGCGCAGCATGTGCGCGCGCAGACCCTCGTCGACATTCGCGGCATAGGCACCGCTCTGAGCCTGCGTACGAAGATTTTCGAACGCCATCGTTTTCCCCTTTTCGTTCTGACTCATCCCTGTCCGGTGAGCGGACTAGATTGATCCACTATATTGTGGAGTCCGCGATGAAACGCAAGTCTATCGACCTAGGTCCGGACGCCACCCCTATCATCCTCCGGCCGCTTTTCGGGCGCTGTCTCCGGCGACTTTTCCTCCTCTTCCGGATGCACCCGGCGGATGATGATGTCGCCGTTGGGAAGAACCTCGGGCAGTTCGTACTGCGGGATGTACTCCAGGATGCGGGTCAAGGCGTCCAACACCTGCTGCATGGCGCTGTCGAGTTGTTCGACCGGTCCTTCGGGCTTCTTCGGTGGCTCTTCCGCAGCCGCTTCCGGCAGCGCTGCCAGCAGCAGGCCAGCGAGGATCAGAGAGCGCATGACCGTAGCCTCCTCATGCTAGGGGTTTCGCAGCAGGGGAGCCGGTTTCTGGCCCAATGCCTGCCACACCCCGGTAAATCCTGCGATAAGGGTAATCAGCAAGGCCGCTGGTGCCGTCAAAAGAATTGCCCGCCAAGGCAGGTTCCAGGGCAGACCCATCACCTCTGTTATGACGACGAACGCCGCGATGGCCCCAATAACGGCCGCAATCAGAACGGTGCCAAATCCAAGCATGCCGAACTCCCAGAGATAGGTCGCCAGAACGTTCGGGCGAGTCGCGCCCAGCACCTTCAGTACGACCGCATCCCGCTTGCGCGCCTGCTGTCCGGCAGCCACTGCGCTGGCAAGCACGAGCACGCCGGCAACCAAGCCGACCGCCGCAATGACGCGGATGGCGTTCCCGATCTGCTGCACAAGCGCATCCACTGCCTCCAGCGCTTCTTTCACCCGGATGGCCGTGACGTTGGCGAAGCCTTCGCCGACCGCCCGCACGAGTTCGCTCGCATGTTCGGGAGGCGTGCGCGTCGTCGCTAGGACGGTATGCGGAGCCTGCTCGATGGCGCCGGGTGCAAAGACCGTGCTGAACTCCATCCGCAGCGAGCTAAAATCCACGTCGCGCAGGTTAGCAATCTCCGCTTCAATCTCGCGACCCAAAATATTGAAGGTCAGCGTATCTCCGACGCCGACGCCGAGACCGCGCGCAATATCAGCGGAGAAGGAGATGAGCGGCGGCCCCTCATAATCCTCCGGCCACCAGCTTCCGGCCACGATCTCCCCGCTTTCAGGGGGCTCTGCGCGATAAGTCAATCCTCGCTCCCCCCGCAGCGCCCAGCGCACATCCTGGGACACGTTCTTGGGATCGGCCGGCACGCCGTCGATCTCGGAAATGCGCGCCCGCAGCATCGGCGCGTGGTTTAGGTGATGCGGCCCTGGCACTTTCTGCAAGGTTTCCCGGAACTCCGGAAACTGGTTTGGCTGGATATCGATGAAGAAGAAGGTCGGCGCCGCTTCCGGAAGCTCGTCTTTCAGCGTGCGGCCCAGGTTGGATTCGATGGCAGCCACCGCCACTAGCACCGTCACTCCGAAGCCGAGAGAGAGCACGACGCTGACGGTCGGGGCGCCAGGCCGGCAGAGATTGGCCAAGGCCAGGCGCAGACTCGCCCGCCACCGGGCCAAGGCGGTGCCCAACAAGCGTTTCGCCACTGTCTCCAATGCCATCGCGGCTGCAAAGAACAGCAGAAAGGCGACCGCCACGCCGCCAACGAACCAAAGCGCGAAAACCTTGTCACCAGCGGTCACCACGGCGAGCGCCGCCAGCGCCAGGAACAAAACGGCGATGGCCACCCCCTCCGCAAGGGTGGGCCGCCCGCCAGCAGGCGCCACGACATCCCGGAACAGCCGCGCCGCCGCGACCCGTCTCGCTTTCAATAGCGGCCACAGAGCGAATGCCGCGGTTGTAAGGAAGCCGAACATTGCCCCGACGATCAGCGCTCCCGGGTACACCGTCGGCTCCAGGGTCACAGGCAGCAGTGACTCCAACAAAGCCGACAGGACGAAGGGCGTGACCGCGCCGATAATGCTGCCAATGGCAACGCCAAGCGCTGCAAGCGCCAGAACCTGAAACGAATAAGTCAGAAAGATCACGCGGGCGGGCGCGCCGACGCATTTCAGCATGGCAATCGTCGGGGATTTTGCGCCCAAATAGCTTTGCACGGCATTGGCCACGCCGATCCCACCGATGAGCAAAGTGGTCAGACCGACAAGGGTCAGGAACAGGGTCAGCCGTTCCACCATCCGCGCAAGCCCGGGCGCAGACTCACTGGCTGGGGTCAGGCGCCAGAGGGCGTCCGGAAACTGCGCCCGCACCGACTCGGCCCACGCGCCAGGATCAACCTGGTCCGGCAGTGCCACGCGATAATAATACCGGATCAAACTGCCCGGCATGATCAGCCCCGTGCCCTCGACGCTGGCGTCAGCCACCATCAGGCGAGGCCCGAAATTCGCCAAGCCCATAGAACGGTCGGGCTCCCGCTCAATCGCGGCGCGCAGCTCATAGGTCTGGTCGCCGACCGTGAGGGGATCACCGACGGAAAGCCCCAGCAAATCGAACAGGCCTTGCTCCGCGACTGCGCCCCATTTGCCGTCCTCGCGCGCCAGGGCTTGGTCGAGTGGGATGTCGGGCCGGAGGACCATCTCGCCATAGATCGGATAGGCGTCATCAACCGACTTGAGTTCAGCGAGCCGACGTCCGGTTGCATCCGCGCCGCCTGCCATCACGCGCATCTCGATGCCCTCGGATACCGCTACCGCCTCCTCTTCCAAAAAGGCGAGCTGCTCGGCCGATGGCGGCTCGTACGTGGTGCGGACGATGACATCGCCCCCTGCCAGGGTGCGGGCGTCGCGCTGCAGGGCATCTTGAATTGCTTGGCTGACGGCGCCGACCCCGCCGATCGCTCCCACGCCAAGCGCAAGACAAGCAAGGAACACATAGAAGCCGGTGATACCGGTGCGCAGTTCCCGCCGAGCCCAGGTAAGGGCGAGCTGGACTTGGTTCACGCGGCACTCTCCGCCGCTGCCAGCTCGATGGTGCCGTCCGCCATCCGCACTTGCCGGCTGCACCGGCCGGCGAGCGCCGGATCATGGGTGATCAATAGAAGGGTAGTGCCTTCCCGCTCGCACTGATCAAACAACAAATCGATGACATGCCGGCCAGTCTCGCCGTCCAGGTTGCCGGTCGGTTCATCCGCCAAGAGCACGCGGGGATCCGGGGCGAATGCGCGGGCGATGGCGACGCGTTGCTGCTCGCCACCGGAAAGCTGGCCCGGATAATGGGTCAGCCGGTGCCCGAGCCCGACGGCCTCTAATGCTGTCTCCGCCAGCGCAAATGCGTCTTTCCGCCCGGCCAGCTCCAGTGGCACGGCCACGTTCTCCAACGCTGTCATCGTGGCAACCAAGTGGAAGGATTGAAACACGATCCCCACATTATCGCGGCGAAAGCGCGCCAGGTCATCTTCCGACAGACCGGTCAGGTCGTGCCCCGCGACGCGAACGCGGCCGCTCGATGGGCGTTCCAGCCCCGCAAGTACCATCAACATGGTGGTTTTGCCGCTGCCCGAGGGGCCGACAATGCCCACCGTCTCGCCGGAACCGACCTTCAGGTCGATCCCGCGCAGGATGTTGACCGGTCCGGCAGCGCTCTCCAGAGTGAGATGAACGCCCTCGAGCGAGATCGCGGAGTCAGATGGTGCGAGCATGGTGGCCTAGCGTGGTAGGAAAAAGATGGGAAACGGCGCTGCGCCCCCTTGGCGGATATGGCGTGCGGTACCTACTCTTCAACCTCGCCCTGGTGCTCGCTTTGGTGGCGAGTGAGGCAGAGGCTGCCGAAAAACGCCTGCTGCTGCTGGGCGATAGCCTGATAGCCGGCTATGGCCTGCCCCCAGGTGAGGGCTTCGCAGCACAACTGGAGCGCGCGCTGGACAAACGGGGCTACGACGTTGAGGTCATCGATGCGGGCGTCTCCGGCGACACGACGGCGGGCGGGTTAGCCAGACTGGACTGGTCCCTCGCGGCCGATCCTACGCATGCCGTCGTCGAACTTGGTGCCAATGACGCGCTGCGGGGCCTTGATCCGGCAGCGATGAAGCAAAACCTGGACGCCATCATCACCCGCCTGAAGGAACAAGACGTCAAGGCGCTGCTTGCGGGGATGGTCGCGCCGAGGAATCTGGGCCCAGAATACCGAGAGGCATTCGAGGGCGCTTATGCCCAATTGGCGGAGAAGCACGATATCCTTCTGTACCCCTTCTTTCTGAAGGGACTGCAAGGCAAGCCCGAATTGATCCAGTCCGACGGCTTGCACCCGAACGCGGAGGGCGTCGCCGTTATCGTCGAAAACATCCTGCCGTCTATCGAAAAGTTGTTGTCCGAGGGAGACACTTCATGACCGACCTCACCACCTCCCTTGCGTTTGCTGCCGGTCATGGCGGAGGGGCCGATTGGCGTGGCGCCATGGCGGAAACGCTGCATCGTCTGAGCCCGATCCCCGAAGGCTGCAATCTGGGGGTTGTCTATGCGAGCGACTCGGTGATCCAGGATCTGGATTCCGTTATCGTAACGTTGCGCAAGGAAACAGGCATTGCTCATTGGGTTGGCTGCATCGGCATGGGCGTCATGGGACTGTCGGTGCCGGACGCGCCCCTCACGTCCGTCACCGGCGATGCCGAGGAATATTTCGGCGTTCCCGCGCTGAGCGTCCTGGTCATGCGCCTGCCGCCCGAGGCTTTCCGGCTGATCCCATCCCAGCGCAGCGGCGAAGCCGATTTGGGATCAGGAGGCGATGACTGGCTGGCGGTCTCGCAACCCGCTATTGGCTTGGTGCACGCCGACCCGCGGCAGCAGCACCTCGGCGAGTTGATCGGCGACCTGGCGGAACGCGCGGGCTATCTCGTCGGCGGCCTGTCCTCGGCGCAAGGACCAATGCCTGTGATTGCCGACCAGATTGAGGAAGGCGTCGCCTCCGGCGTGCTCTTCGCGCCGGGGTTGGGCATCGTCACCAGTCTCAGCCAGGGCTGCACGCCCATCGGCCCGGCGCACTCCGTTACGCGCGTCCATCAAAACATGCTGATCGAATTGGATGGGCAGGGGGCGCTGGCATCGTTGCAGGCCGATCTTGGCAGCGACAAGATTGAAGATCTGAAAGCCGTCGCGGACAGCCTTCATATCGCCCTGCCCGTGCCCGGCTCGGACTGAGCGGACTACACGGTCCGCAACCTCACCGGCATCGACCTGGCCCAGGGGATTATCGGCGTCGCGGCTACGCCTGATCCCGGGGACAAGGTGATGTTTTGCCGCCGCGATGCGGATGCCGCCCGGGAAGACCTGGAACGGATGGTGAAGGACCTGGCCAACCGGCTTTCCGGCCCGCCCCGCGGCGGAG
>CAYYSC010000103.1:0-8836 GCA_964474065.1 uncultured Rhodospirillales bacterium
CGTTGCTTCTCGCTGGCCCCGGAATTGTTAAAGAACGACGATTACGGCCTCGCCACAGCGCTGAACGAAGGACAGGTGTCGCCGGGCATGGAAGAGAAAGCGCAGTTGTGCATCGACAACTGTCCGGAGTTCGCGATCACCGTAATCGACGATCCGGAGGAATGAATCGCCATGAGTCAGGATGGGAATGCGGACGCACGTTGCCCGGTGCACGACTGGGCTACCGACTATGACGTGATGGACGAAGACTATACCAAGGAGCCAGGCTCGATCTGGGCGGACCTTCGCGAGCGGTGCCCTGTCGCCCACACCACACGATGGGGCGGCTCCTGGATGCCGACGCGCTATGCGGACATCCAGGAACTGGCCAACCTAGTACCGGCACTGTCTTCGCGCTCGGTTACCGTAATCCCGCCGGACCCGGAGCTCCGCGAGGAACTGATCGCCGAACTAAAAATGTATGGGACCGAGAACCCGCCCATCACCTCGGACCCGCCGGAACATTCCGCCTACAAGCGGCTCATTTTGCCCTTCTTCTCCCCGCGGGCTGTTGCGGGCTACCAGCAGATGACCGAAGATCTTTGCAACGGCCTGCTCGACAAGTTGGAGGCTCGCGTCAAGGCTGGTAATCGGGAATGCGATGGCGCTGTCGAGTATGCCCAGCAGATCCCCCCCCGGGTCATTGCCTTTATCCTCGGCATCGACATGGCGCGGGCGGATGAGTTCACCCGCTGGACCCAGGAACTGCTGGAGCTTGGCCAAACCCAACCGGAGCTGCGGCGGAGCGCGCGCCGCAAGATCATGGACTTCTTCTTCGAGGAAGTGGCGAAGCGGCGGAATCAGCCGCAAGACGACCTGATCAGTGAGCTTCTGGTCACGGAGGTCGAGGGTGAAAAAATGTCCGACCACCGGGTGGCGGGTATCTGCAACCTGTTGCTGGTCGCAGGCATCGACACAACCTGGAGCTCTATCGGCAGTGCGCTCTACCACTTTTCGACCCATCCGGACGACCGGGCGCGCATAGCCCATGACGTCAGCCTGCTGCCGACCGCAGTCGAGGAGCTGCTGCGCTTCTATTCGCCGGTGACCATGGCCCGGAAGGTAACGGAAGAAATCAGCTTCCAGGGTGCGGAGATGAAGCCCGGCGAGAAGGTGTTAATGACCTTCCCGGCCGCCAACCGCGACCCCGCCGTCTTCGACCGTCCGGAGGAAGTGGTGATCGACCGCCAGCAAAACCGCCACATTGCATTCGGGACCGGCATTCACCGCTGCGCCGGCTCCAACCTCGCCCGGATGGAGTTGCAGGTAGCGCTCCGCTGCTGGTTCGAGCGCTTCAAGGACTTCGAACTATGCGATCCGGCGGCTGTTACCTGGGCCGGCGGGCAAGTCAAAGGCCCCCGGAATGTGCCGATCAGGGTGCTGGCATAGCCACTGGCAACAGGCGGCGAAGAACCGGGCAGTCCGGCGGCCTGGCTGGGATGCGATTTCCCCGGCCAGGCTTCAGCTTTTGCGCGGTTTAATGTGCTCTTCCAGCCGAGGCATGATTTCGACGAAATTGCAGGGGCGGAAGCGGTTGTCCAACTGATAGGCGAGGATCTCGTCCCAGCCATCCTTCACCGCCCCGGTTGAGCCCGGCAATGCGAACAAATAGGTTCCGCCCGCCACGCCCGCCGTCGCGCGAGACTGCATGGTTGACGTCCCAATCTTCTGGAAGCTGATCCACCGGAACACCTCGCCAAATCCGGCGATTTCCTTTTCGTAGACACTGGCGAAGGCTTCCGGCGTCACGTCCCGCCCGGTAACGCCGGTTCCCCCGGTGGAAATAACGCAATCAATGCTCGGATCGGCGATCCATTCTCGCAATTTCGCCGCAATTCGGTCCTCCTCGTCCGTCACGATCGTCCGGTCCACAATAATGTGGCCAGCCTTTCGGGCCCGCTCCACCAGCGTGTCGCCCGACCGGTCGTCGGCCAGCGTGCGCGTGTCCGAAACGGTCAGGACGGCGATGTGAACAGGAATGAACGGGCGGGATTCATCAATAGCCATACTGCCTGTCCCGAGCGACTTCGATACCTTGGCGATCCATTGCAACATACTGCGGCCAGCGATTATTGGCGAGGTCCGTGAGCGATGGGACCGGCTGGCCCATGCGCTGGCGGTAAAGCCAAAGGTTCGCCATTACCCGTTCGACAAACAGCCGGGTTTCCAGCAGCGGCAAGGTCTCGATGAACATCAGAGGCTCGTCGGCCAATATGCCGGCTGCGTCCCAGCGGCGCAAATTGCCGACGCCAGCGTTGTACGCCGTCAATAGCCGGAACAGGTCGGAGCCAACATGGCGTTTCTGCATCAGGTAGCGGAGATATCGCTGGCCCAGCGTCAGATTAAGCGGCGGCTGGTAAAGCGCTTCGCGCTGGCGACCAACGAACCGATCTGCCCCGGCGACGTAGTTCGCGGTCGTGGGCATCAACTGCATCAGGCCGCGCGCGCCTGCGCTACTGGTGGCCCGTGGGTTGAACACGGATTCCTGGCGGACGAAGGCCCAAATCAGCGCGCTGTCGAGCTTCATTCCATCGCTGGGCTCCCAGCCGGGACGCGGATAAAGAACGGCCGGCGGCGGCGCTTCTTTGAACCCGGCCGCCAGCCGGAAACCGCCCCGCACCGAGGACTGCGGCAAGCCCAAATGATCGGCGAGATGGGTGATGGCGCGGGTCAGGGTAAGATCGGCACCGCCCAAATACTGGAGCAGTTCCTCATCCGCCCGCCGTATCTGCCCGGCTTGGGCCAGCGCCAAGGCCCGCACGCCGCCAGGAAGACGGCGGATCAGGGCAATCTCCGTCTGGGTCGGCGCCCGCCGCTTCCAGTCGGCTTCGTCCCAGATCCCGAGCTTGGCGCGGCCCAACTGTCCATAGAAGGTGAAGGGATACCGGCTCGCCCATCGCCAAGCCCGCCGGGCGGCCTTAAGGTCACCCCTCTTCTCGGCGGCAAGTCCCGCCCAGTACGCTCCGGCCGAGACGTTCCATTCCCCCGCATGCTCGGACTTCGCATGGAGGGAGAAGTGCCGTTCCGCCTTCTTGAAATTTTTCAGGCGATACGCCGCCAGACCTGCCACCCAGTCGGGCAGGGAGGTTTCCGAGCGGGACCGCCCGGCTGCCCATGCCGCCAGGCGAAAACCGTGCGCGGCATTGCCTTGAATCATGTAGGCGAAGGCCAGTTTCGCGCGGACCCGGTCGCTCGGACCCGCTGGAAGCGGAGAGCGCCAGATCGCCTTTTCCGCGCGATTGAGATGCCCCTGGGCGATCAATGACAGGAGCGGGGCTTCCAGGGAGCGGTCGCGGCCACGCATCGGCGGCGCAGGTGTGCTTTCCTCACCCAGAAAATGCCTGATATGTTCCCTGCCGAAGATGGGTTCTTTCGGCTCTGCCGCGCCTGCGGGCTGCCGGCGGCGCGCCAGCGAATAGATGCGGTAGGCACCGGGGTGATCTTCGTACCGCTCCATCCAGCGATACAATTCCTCGTAGCTGGCGCGGTATTCTGTTGGATGCATCAAGCGCTGAAATCGCACGTGCCCGAGCAGCGTACCGTCGCCAAGCCGCCGGATCAGGCGGTTTGCCCCGCTCCAGCGCCCCGCGGACTGCAACTCGAAAATCTGGCGGTATAGGATGGCATCCCGCTGCGACAGCGGTGCCAACGGGCCCTTCGCGACGAGGGGTTCCGTCGGCAGCCCCCTCTCCGCAATCCGGTCAACGACCCGGTCGGGCCGGGGTGGCGGCAAAGGCTCGGCAAATGCCGAAACGAGCCCGACGATCATCGAGAGACCGCCAAACACCGTTTGGCGAACGATTGTCCCGAAAGTCGGTCCGCAAGGTTTAGCAAACAATC
Source organism: uncultured Rhodospirillales bacterium (assembly GCA_964474065.1). GTDB lineage: Bacteria > Pseudomonadota > Alphaproteobacteria > Bin95 > Bin95 > JACKII01. The sequence continues at coordinate 3,880 of CAYYSC010000103.1, forward strand.
TGATCACATCGCGATTCGCGGAAGCCATTTACTTTTCTCTAACGCATTTCCGGCGGTACAGTAACCCCTTCTTCATTCATTGCTCACGTAGCCGATCACGGACTGCCTGCAAGTCCTGCCATGCTTCGCGCTTCTGACCAGGCGAACGAAGGAGATAGGCCGGATGGTAGGTCGCTATCGCATGGACTGGCCGGTCCAAGCCGGGAACCTCGAGTGTATGCCACCTGCCCCGCAGCCGCATGATGCCTTCGGAGCGCTGGAGGAGCGTTTTGGCTGCAGCGCCGCCCACCATCATCAGGACTTTCGGCGCAACCAACGCAAGCTGGCGGCGCAAGAACGGCGCGCACGCCTGGATTTCTTGCGCCGTCGGGGTACGGTTTCCCGGCGGCCGCCAATACAGCGTGTTGGTGATGTACACTTGCCCCCGGTCAAGGCCGATAGCGCTCAGCATCCGGTCGAGCAGGCGCCCCGATGGCCCGACAAAAGGTTCGCCTTTCCGGTCCTCTTCTTCACCCGGAGCCTCGCCGATTACCATCAGATCGGCATCCGCCGGTCCGGTACCGAAAACGGTGTTCATGGCCGTCGCCTTGAGTGCACAGTCCTCGTAGCTTTCAAGGCGTTCGCGCAGGCTCTCCAGATTGTCGATCCCGGCCAGCTCGTCCTCGAGTTCCGCCAGTCCCGTTCCCCCCCGAGGGGCAGGGCCCGGCATCGTCGGCGCGGTTGCAGAGCCCGAAGCCGCCTCAGAATCTTGCGTCATGGCGCTTGGCTGCCTAGCTAATAGGGGAGGATTGGGCGCCGTCCCGCCTTTAGGTACGGTCTCCGTGGAGCTAACCGGACCAGTGCCAGGGGCCTCCGCCGATGGCAGACGGCGATTCCAGGGTATTTCGGCGATCACTTCGTCGACACCGGCGTCCAAATACCATTGAAGCGCCGCTAAAGTTGGGTTCATTCGGCAAACTGCTCCCGTTGCGAACCGTACAACCACCATATAGGTACTTGGCCTGGGCTGGGGAGGTCCCTGGTCTGCGGCGGCGGGGAAGGCTATGGTAGCCTCACCTGCATGAAATCACGACCGAAGATGAGGACCGGGTCCGTTATGGAACGCGAAAGTATGGAGTTTGATGTCGTTATCGTTGGCGGAGGGCCGGCAGGCTTGGCCACGGCGATACGGTTGCGCCAACTGGCGGAAGAACGGGGCGAGGAAATTTCGGTCGTCGTACTGGAAAAAGGATCGGAAGTCGGCGCGCACATCTTGTCGGGAGCCGTATTCGACCCCCGCGCCCTGAACGAGCTGTTGCCTGACTGGCAGGATCGCAGTGCACCGCTGAACCAGCCGGTCAAGAGAGACAAGTTCGTCTTTTTGACCGAGAACTCCTCCCTGCCATGGCCGGAATTCCTGATGCTACCGGCCATGAAAAATCATGGCAACTATATCATTTCCCTCGGCAATGTCTGCCGATGGCTTGGCGAACAGGCCGAAGCCGCGGGTGTCGAGGTGTTTCCGGGCTTCGCGGCGGCCGAGGTTCTGTTCGACGACCAGGACCGGGTGGTCGGCGTCGCTACCGGCGACATGGGCATCAGCAGGACCGGAGAACAAAAACCCACCTATGAGCCCGGCATGGAACTGCGGGCCAAGTACACGGTGTTTGCAGAAGGTTGCCGCGGCTCTCTCGGTAAGCAGCTTATGGCGAAATACGGCCTGCGCGATGGCGTGCAGCCGCAAACCTACGGCATTGGGCTGAAGGAGCTTTGGGAAGTCGATCCGGACAAGCACGAGCCCGGTCTGGTGATGCACACCGCCGGGTGGCCGATGAAACCGGATACCTATGGCGGCTCGTTCCTCTATCATATGGAGGACAACCAGGTTGCTTGCGGTTTCGTGATCGGCCTGGATTATAAGAACCCCCACCTCTCGCCGTTCGACGAGTTCCAGCGCTGGAAGGCACACAGCTATATTCGCTCCACCTTTGAGGGGGGCAAGCGCCTCTCCTATGGCGCGCGGGCTCTGAACGAAGGCGGTCTGCAGTCACTGCCGAAGCTAGTGTTTCCAGGCGGTGTGATGGCTGGCTGCGAGGCGGGCTTCCTCAACACGCCGCGGATCAAGGGCTCTCACGCCGCAATGAAGTCCGGCATGATGGCCGCAGAAGCCGTGTTCGATGCCGTTTCGCGCGGCGAAGAAGGCGCGGTGCTGGAAGACTACCCGAAAGCTTTCGAGGCTTCCTGGCTTTATGATGAGCTTTACCGGGCCCGCAATGTGCGGCCGGCATTCAAGTGGGGCTTGTTCGGCGGGACTCTCTATACCGGCATCGATCAAATCGTTTTCCGGGGTAAGGCGCCATGGACCCTCAGCCATCACGCGGCCGACCACGAAACGCTGGTGCATAAATCGAAAGCGAAACCGATCGACTATCCGAAGCCGGACGGCGTGATCACCTTCGACAAGGCCTCGAGCGTTTACCTTTCAAACACCAACCACGAGGAAGACCAGCCGGTTCACCTGACGCTGAAAGACGACAGCATCCCGGTGAATCACAACCTCGCTAACTACGACGCGCCGGAGCAGCGTTATTGCCCGGCCGGCGTCTACGAAATTGTCGAGGATGAAGGCAAGCCGCGGCTGCAGATCAACGCCCAGAACTGCGTCCACTGCAAAACCTGCGATATTAAAGACCCGACTCAGAACATTGTCTGGGTGACGCCTGAAGGTGGCGGAGGCCCAAATTACCCGAACATGTAAGCGGCAATCGAGGGGTGGCAGGCTAATGGCAAGGCGAAACTGGCATCATCGCTTGGGCTGGCTGGTTGCCGGGGCGCTCGCGGCGGCGGCCGTGCTGCCGGGCGCGGCTTCCGCGTTCGAGCCGCCCCTGGTCGGTTCCACAGACCCAGTGCATTTCGATCGACCAATCAACCTGAGCCAGCCCCAATGGGGCATTTCCGGCGCGGGCAAATATCTTGCCGGCCGCCATGCGGAAAAGCAGCAGGACCTGGTCAGGGCGATTGAGTTGCTCGAAACCGCCCTGGGCTTCGACCCGAACCATCTGGCACTCCGACAGCACGTCTTTTTCCTGATGCTCTTGGAAGGCGAGTTGGAAGATGCGGCCCAGCACGCCCGGGCCATTGTGCGGCAGGAGCCTGATGCATTTCTGCCCCTGATCGCGCTCGCCGTTCTGGACATCGGGCGGGGCCAGCACGAAACCGCCCGCCAACGTCTCTCGGCACTGGACGCGTCTGGCCATGTCGGGTTGATGCGGACGCTGATGCAGGCCTGGGCGTCGGTCGGCGCGGGCGATCTCGACACTGCCCGGACCGTTCTTGACAAACCCCTGGAAGCGGACGGTTGGGATAGCATCCGCCCCATTCAACGAGTCCTGATCGAGGATGTCGGCGGCGGCGACGCTGCCAAGGCGTATGAAAACGTCCTCGGCTCGGACGGAGCCACGCCGCGGCTGCAGGACCTTCATGCAAACTTCCAGGCGCGGCAAACGGATCCCTCGGTCGAACCCTTGATCGGCAACGCGGCAGAAGGCGTCTCCCAAGCCTTCGCAACGATTGCCGGCGCACTGGTACGTGGCGATCGACACCAAAGCGGCCTGATTTACGCGCGGCTGGGCTTGGCATTAACCCCAGGGGACGTGTCGCTGCTGCTCTTGACGGCAAATGCCCTGCAGAACCAGGAACGCTACGTCGACGCCGCTTCGATCTACGCACAGGTGGCGCCGGCGTCCGGTTTCTACTATCCGGCCCAGGTGGCCAAGGCTCGCAACCTGGCGCGTGCCGAGCGAAACGAAGAAGCGATCCAGGTTCTCAAGCCGCTGAAAGACTCGGAAGAAGCCCGACTGGATGCGCTCACCTTGCTCGGCGATATCTTCCGGGGGGAGCAACGTTTCGAAGAAGCCGCGGCTGCCTATGATGCGGCGTTCGCGAGCAACAAAGCGGTAGCCTCTCAGGACTGGCGGTTGTTGTACACCCGAGGGATTGCGCGGGAACGGACGGGCAATTGGGCAGGGGCAGAGGCGGATCTGAAGGCGGCGCTCGCCATCAACGAGGAACATCCGTTGGTCCTGAACTATCTCGGGTATTCATGGATCGACCGCGGCGAACATCTTGAAAAGGCAACGGCCATGGTGCGTCGGGCCGCCGAGTTGCGCCCGGATGACGGTTTCATCGCCGACAGTGTCGGCTGGGCAGCCTATCGGACCGGCGATTACGAAACTGCCGTCAAAGAACTGGAACGCGCGGTCACGCTGGAGCCAGTCGACCCGATCATCAATGAGCATCTGGGCGACGCCTATTGGAAAGTCGGACGGCGGACTGAAGCCCGTTATCAATGGCAGCGCGCCCTAACATTCGATCCGGAAAAAGCCCGGATAGAAGACTTGAATCAGCGCATTCGCTGCGGCCTGCGTCTGTGTAAGGTTGGGGAACGAAGCAATAGAGCGGGCGAATGGACCAATCTTGACCAATAGCGTTTCAGAATTGGCTCCGGCCAAAATCAATCTTTTCCTGCACATTCTCGGGCGCCGGCCGGACGGTTATCACGAACTGCAGAGCCTCGTGGTTTTCGCGGATACCGGTGATGTTGTGCATGCGGAGGCCGCGCCGGAGTGGTCGCTACGCATTGACGGGCCATTCGCCGAGAAATTGGCCGCGGAGACCCCGAACGACAATCTGATCCTTCGGGCAGCACGCCGTTTGCCGCTGCCGACAGGGCAGGCCGCCGCCTTGACCCTGGACAAGCGGCTGCCGGTCGCTGCCGGAATTGGCGGCGGTTCGGCAGACGCCGCGGCCACCTTGCGCAGCCTGCACCGGCTCCTGGGTGCGGATCTTGGAGAACCCGCGGAATGGGCCGACCTTGGTGGAGACATACCGGTCTGCCTGGATAGTCAGCCGTCCCTGGTCGAGAGCATGGGCGAGAAGGTGCAGCCGGCGCACGGTCTGCCAGACTTGCCGGCGGTGC
>CAYYSC010000104.1:0-8816 GCA_964474065.1 uncultured Rhodospirillales bacterium
CGGCGACGATAACGAAGACTGGATCTCTGGCGGCGCCGGCGACGATGTCATCTTCGGCGATAACCCGCAGGGTCCTGCTGCTGCCGGCCCGGCTAGCGACATGATCACGGGTGACGATGGCAACGACCGGATCTTCGGTGGTGAGGACCGCGACTACATCGAAGGCAATGACGGCGACGACGATCTGTTCGGTCAGGACGGCGACGATGTCATCGCCGGTGGCGCCGGCGACGATCTGATCAGCGGCGGTGCTGGCAATGACGAACTCAGCGGCGACAGCGACGAAAACAACATCCACGGCGGCGTTGACGACGACGAGATCGAAGGTGGTGACGGCGACGACATCATCTACGGCGACGCCGGGAACGACAAGATCCGTGGTGATGGGCCGAATTCGGTTGCCAACGAGAACGAGGACCTGATCTACGGCGGCGACGGCGACGATCAGATCGAAGGCGATCTCGACAACGACGAACTGCACGGTGGCTGGGGCGACGACCTGCTGCTGGGCGGTGAGGGCGATGACGGTCTGCAGGCATTCGACTTCGATGCCGGCACGTACGTCCGTCACACGGAAGATAGCGCCAACTTCCGCGACACGCTGGGCGGGGACGACTTCCGCGGCACCCTAGCCACTGACGACGGGGACGACCTGTTCAGTGGCCTGTTCGGCAGCATGGGCGACGACATGCTGGTCGGCGGCGAAGGCGACGATTACCTGGAAGGCAACAAGGGCACCGACATGCTCTTCGCCGATCTGGGTGACGACGTTCTCGTTGGCGGCGGTGATGGCGATGACTTTGTCTTCGGCTACACCCACACGATCCTCAACGAGGACGGAACGGAGCAGAGTTCCACGGAAGTCCGGGACTTCGACAGCAACCTCGTCACTGACTTCAGCTTGGCCAACTCCGACCGGCTTGTCATCAACACCGACTTCCAAGGCCAGGTGGCTGCGAGCGTGGTCGGGAATGATGTGGTCCTGACGATGGGCGAGGGTGACGACAGCGCGGCGGACGATTTCGGTGGCCAGGTCAAGGTCCTGAACCTCGTCGGTCAGGTCGACGGTCTTCAGTTCCTGGGCGGTCCGTTCGGCAACCCGGACAACGTTCTCAGCGTTCTGGAGAAGAGCGGCGTCGTCTTCTACGAGGACAAAGAAGTCGAGGTCATGGACTTTACCGTCGACCGCCCCGGTGTCTCTCATGCCGAGCCGGACCTGGATCCGTTCCTGGTCAGCGTCGGCCTCGACACCGCGGATATCGGCGATTCCGGCGCCAGTGCGACCGAGGCGCAGATTGCTGGCCTGGCTCTCGATCAGGACTCCAACGCGCAGATCAGCGGCACGCAGATCGACATCGATCTGTTCGCGTAACCTTTGTTCCGGGTTCAATCGACCCGAACGACCCTGGCGGTTCCGGCCGCCAGGGACTACCAACGGCCGCTCCTTCGGGAGCGGCCTCTTTCCGTTAGGGCGCAAGTGTCGCCGCCCCAATTAGGGCCTATTGCATGCGGCTTTGCGAGGAAGTAGGAGCAATGCCCGCAGAGCGATCAAGATGATGAGTGGTTATTGTTGACGCCTGACGACCTTGAGGATCTGAAGCGGGCCTATGCCCTGCTCGAAAGTCCGAACTTGGCGGTTCGGCTCGGGGATGTTGTGGGCTCGCCGATGCAGCGGGTTGCTCAAAACCTTCCGGTCAGTTGGCGGAGATCCATCGACCACGCCTCTCATAGCATTCTTGAGCGGTTGCTCCAGACTGCAATCGGTTCTTTGGATCCCACCTACTTTGCGCCGCCAACGCGGGCCCGCCAGCGCTTTTTGTGCTCCGTAAGCGGGGGCGTCGGTGGCGCGTTCGGGCTTCCGGGGGTCCTGCTCGAATTACCGGTTACGACCACCCTGATGCTGCGCACGATCGCGGCGACAGCCATGGCACATGGTGAAGACCTGAACCGGGCAGAGAACCGATTGGCCTGCCTTCAGGTTTTTGCCTTTGGGGGCCCGAGCCATTGGGACGACGCCGCGGAAACCGGATATTATGGCGTGCGCCTACTTTTGGGGCATCATTTCTCGGTCCTAGCGGAACGGGTTCTCTCGTCGTCCGGAGGCGTTGCGCACACACCGGCGGCGGTGGAGTTTCTGCGTTCCCTGGCCGCTCGGTTTGGGGTGGTTTTTTCCCAAAAAGTCGCGCTGCAAATGACCCCGATTGTCGGCGCGTTTGGCGGTGCGGCGGTGAACCTGGCTTTCATCAGCCACTTCGAAAGCGTTGCGACCGGCCACTTCATTATCCGCCGACTGGAACGCACCTACGGCGTCGAGCCAGTGCAAGCGGCTTATGAAGGGCTGAGGGAAGAACCAACGCTCAACGGCCCGCAGGAGGAGCGGTTCTCCTGGTGGCCCGAGCGGGGCCAACGCGCGCCGTCCCAGGTTGCCGGGGAGGCCGCCGCTCCGCCGGAGGCCACCGACGCTGTTGGCGAAGCTGCCAAAGAAGACGCTGTTGGCGAAGCAGCCAAAGAAACCGCGGTTGAGCCGGAAGCGGAGAAGGAGCAACCTGCCACCGACCTCAACTGGCTTCTGGGGGTGCGCGAACATCTTCGGATCAAGGAGCACAGAGAAGGGCAGATTGTGCTTCGGTTCGGCGCAAGCATTCTCGGTAACTTGCCGGAACTGGCTGGCCATGATGCTGAAGCCCTCTGGCGAGGCATTCCAGGGCTCACCGGGATGAAAATAAGTCTCTGGAGGCGGACAATCACGTTCGACTATGATCCCGAGGTGATCGATCCATCGCTTTGGACCGATCTGGTTGAAGGCGATGAAACGGTAGCACGGAAACGGTTGGCCGAACTGGCGGCCGGGACAACCGCCGAGCAGGCCGACACAATGCAACGGGGTAGGGACCAATGAATCCACTTGTCTGGTTGGGGCTTGGGGTCGGCATCGGCGTCGGGGTTGGCGCGGCGCTCTTGTCGCCGAATGCGCTTCAGCAGGTCTCCCGCAATATCAGGCCCCAGGCGAAAAGCCTGTCCAAAGGGGCGGTCCGCGCCTACATGCAGGCCCGGGAAGGGGCTGCACATTTCGGCGAATATGTCGAAGACCTCGTGGCGGAAGCCCAGGCCGAGGTGGTGGAAGAACGCCGCACCGCGGCAGAAGCGACCGGGGCTCCTGCCGACGATGGTGAGCCGGCAGCAGAGACCGAGGCTGCTGCGGCGGCGTCCAAGGCGAAAACCGGCAATGGCGGTGCTCCGGAATCTCCAAACTGGCCGCCCGGGCCGGGCATCGGAGGGGACGGCGACCGCTGATGGCGGGCACGGAAGCGATTGTTGTCTTTGCAGGGAGGGACCGGACACGCCTCCGGTTCCCGTCGCTCCGATATGACGAGAAAGGCTTGGTTGAAGTCGGGCAAGCCTTGTCCGATGTGGCCGGCCTCACGGCTATAACCGTCAACCCAGTCAGTGGCAGCGTGCTCGTCAAACACCAAGGCGGCCGCGAGCCGATCTTCGATCGGCTCCGGCAGCGGGGTTTCAGCATTCTTGATGGCGCGCCGGCAACGCTCCCCACTGCGCGGAAATTGGAATGGCGGCCAACCGTCGGTGCGGTTTTCTTGGCTTTGGCCGCCTGGCAGGCGTGGAAGGGACAATGGCTTGGCCCCGCGTCCTCTTTGTTGGGCGCTGGTTTGTCCTTGATGGCCAGCACCTCTTCCGGACCTGACGACGCACCGGGTGCCTGACGCGCGCCCGCGCCTTCTTTCTCTTCGCTATCGCCTTTCCGCTTAACCTGCCAGAATGTTGGCGGCGTCAATCACGTTTTCCCAGGGCGGCTCCAGATCAAGCCGCCCCATTTGGCCATAGCTCGACAGGCGCTCGTAGAAGGGGCCTCGCCGCTGTTCCGGCAAATGGCGCAAGCCAAATTGTTTGAGAATCGCAGCCGGGCGGAAATCGAAGCATTCGCGAAGGCGGCTGGCGATCCTCTCATCGTTGATCCGGCCAGTGCCGAACGTCTCGACCGTCAGGCTGACGGGATGCGCGTCGCCCAGCGCGTAGCTCACCTGGACCTCGCACGTTTCGGCAAAGCCGGCTTTCACCACCGCACAAGCCGCAAACCGCGCCATATACGCGCCGCAGCGGTCGATTCTGACCGGGTCCTTCCCGCTGAGCGCGGATTCGCTGTGCCGGGCGAAATCGCCGTAAGTGTCGATACCGGTTTTGCGGCCGGTCAGGCCGGCATGCTGTTCCGGTCCGCCCGGCTCGGTGACGCCAGCCGGATTGATGACCACCCGCGTCTCCTGGTCCGGCTTCAGTCGCTCTTCGGCGAACACCGGCTCAATTACGTGCTCTCGCAATTGTTCCGAAAGCAAGCCGCTATCCGGCGCCTTTCCGGGTGTCGGCGCTGCCATGAGGGTGAGCCCATAGAGGCGAACGGGCTGCCCCTTTTCGTAGGTCACCGAAACCTGGCTCTGTCCGTCCGGGGAAATGTCGGCGATCTTGCCAGCCTCACGTACTTGGTCGAGTTGCGCCACCAGTTTATTGGCAAGCCAGATGGGATAGGGCATCAGTGCGTCCGTCTGCCGGCAGGCGAACCCGAACAAGGTCACCTGCCGCTCGGCCGGGAATTGGTCGAATGTATCCGGCGCTAAGTCTTGGTCATCCGGCCAGCTATTTTCGATCCTTGTCTCGCTCACGCTTGTCATCACGCTGCAAGTCCGGGCCTGAAAGCTGCCCTGTCGGTAACCGACCCGGTCAATGACGGCCCGGGCGGTGTTGGCGACGTCAATTTCCAGCCCTTCGGAGGAGTGGAGAGCGACGAAAACGATGCCTTTTGCCACCGCGCTTTCGACGGTAATTCGGGCCTGTGGCTGCCCGCGCAGCACGCGGTCGACAACGGCGTCGCTGATTTGATCGCAGAGTTTGTCCGGATGGCCCGCAGTTACCGAACCTGAGGTGAAGATACCGCTTCGCATGACCTAATTCTCCCGCTGCCGCAATGGGATCGACCGCTCCTGACCGCCTTGGCCACGCAACTCCTTCGCCAATTCCTGCGCGGCGAAAGTCCCAAGTGCTGCTGCAGCAGAGATGCCGAGGCCCCGGACTCCGAGCCCGCCCAGGCCGAGCAAACGGCGGGACGCGGGAAGCCCGACGGCGAGTCCTTGCAGACCGAGAAGGCCTGCCACCGAACCCGCCAGCGCCCAATTCTTTCCCGTCAGGCCCGAGTGCACAACGCTCTGGTGCCGGCTGCGTGCGCTCACGGCCTGAAGGAGTTGACTGAGGATCAACGTGGTGAAGGCGGTTGCGTTGTTCGCCTGCGGGTTAGGGCCCGAGCGGAGAGCAAGCAGGTTGGCGCCGACCGCGGAAGCGGCGATGAAGCTGCCTTGGGCGGTGACCTCCCGGAAATCACGCGCGCTGATGATCGGCGTTTGGGGATCTCGCGGCGGTCGGTGCATCACTTCCGGATGCGGCGGCTCTTGCGACAAGGCCAGACTTGGCAAAACGTCGGTGACGAGGTTGATCCACAGCAACTGGGTCGGCTGCAAGGGGCGGCTTACGCCCGCGCCAGTAGCAGCGATCGACCAGAGGATTTCGCTCAAATTGGTCGAAAGCAGAAAGCGGATCGCCATGCCGATATTGTCATAGAGCGATCGGCCTTCGGCGATTGCCTCCAGAACCGTGTTGACCCGGTCGTTGCTCAAGATCAGGTCGGCAGCTTCATGCGCGGCAGGGGTCCCGGAACCCATGGCAATCCCGACATCCGCCGCCCGCAGCGCCGGGCTGTCGTTGATGCCGTCTCCTGTCATCGCGACGACCAGCCCGGCATCTTGCAGTGCCTTGACGATTTGAAGCTTGTGGGAAGGGCTGACCCGCGCGAACACCTGCGTCTTTTCGGCCAGGGCAGCCAGCAGTTCGGGGTCCATGCCCTCAATGTTCCCGCCATCAAGCACTTCTATGGCCCCTCCCTCGGCCAGGCCAAGGGCCCGAGCGACAGACACAGCGGTGGCGCTTTGGTCCCCGGTAATCATGGCGGTCCGGATTCCTGCTTGATGAAAGCGGGCAATGCTATCGGGAAGACCGGCCCGAATGGGGTCTTCCAGCGCCACCAAGCCGAGCCAAGTCAGCCGCTGCTGATCGCTGTTCCCATTCCCTTGATCCTCCCTTGTCCCTTCCGCAACGCCAAGCACCCGCAACCCGCGGGAAGCCAGGGCATCGTTTTGCGCAAGAATTGCGGAGCGGTCCTCGGTACTCAGCGGCTGGGTGTTTTCTGATGCCAGGGAGCTCGTGCACAGCTCCAGAAGCTGCTCGGGGCTTCCCTTGGCAGCAATCCGAAGGCGCCCGGAATCCGCTGAATGTTCGCTCAGCATGTATTTCCGCGTCTCGGTTCGGCGCATCATTGTTTGTAGCGGAAAATCGGCGCGCAAGGCCTCGGCGTCGATGCCGGCGTCCAGAGCTGACTGGACAAGAGCGGCTTCCGTCGAAGAACCGTCAACCCGGATAGAGCCGTCCTGACCGTGTTCGAGTGTGGCATCGCTGCAAAGCACGCACACTCGAAACAGCTTTCGCAGCCGCTCCTGTTCCTCTTCCGGCCTTTCATTGCAAGGTTTCGGGCTGGAAGTGTCGTAGTCTTCGGTGCCCAGTGCGAAGCCGGCGAAGGTCATGCGATTGGTGGTGATGGTGCCGGTCTTGTCCATGCACAGCACCTGGATTGCGCCGAGATTTTCGACCGTTCCCAACTGCCGGACCAGCGCTTCCTGTCGGCGCATTTTGCGTACCCCGAGCGCCAGGCTCACCACTGCCGTGGTCGGCAGGCCTTCCGGCATCGCGGCGACGGCGAGGGAAGCGGCACCCTTGATCACTTGGAGCAGAGGCTGTCCGCGCAGCAGTCCCAAAACCATAACCCCACCGCAAAGAACCAAGCTGCCCATGACGAGTCTGCGCGTCATCCTTTCCAGTTGCACCTGCATCGGCGCCTCTGGCGGTGCCGCACTCGAGGTCAGGGAGAATATTCGGCCGATCTCGGTCTCGTGACCCGTGGCATAGGCGAGCGCCACCCCGTCCCCCCCGGTGACCGAGGTGCCCCGAAACACCAGATTGTGCCGGTCGGCCAGCGGCATGTCCGCCCGTTCCATCGCTTGAGTCGATTTTGGGACGGCCAGGCTTTCGCCAGTGAGGCTGGACTCGTCGATGGTGAGGTCGTTGGCCTCGATCAAACGCCCGTCCGCGCTGACCAAGGCGCCGGGCCCGAGCACTATCAGATCGCCCGGCACAACCTCTTCGGCGGGTATCACGGTCGGCTCGCCACCGCGAATAACAGAAGCTGGGGGCTCTTCTGTAGCAGAGAGCGACTCGATTGTCCGCTTGGCTGACCGCTCCATGAAGAAACCGATGGAAGCGTTGGCGGTGACCACGGCAACGACGGCCACGGCATCGACCAAGCCCCCCGTCGCGACCGAGATGACTACCGAGCCGAGCAGGAGTGCAGTGGGCAGATTGACAAACTGCCGGACCAGGATCCGCCATGAACTTTCGGGGGACCGCCGGATCAGGGCATTCGGCCCATATTTCTCCAAAGATCGGCGGACCTGATCGGGAGAAAGGCCCTCGCGTCCAGTCTGGCCGAACCGTTGCAGCGCCTCCGCCTTGGAGAGGACATGCCACGCGGTTCCAGTGTTCTGAACTCCGGGAGTTTCCTTCGAATGCGGTTCCTCTTCCGGCAGGGGGCGTCCGTTATCCCTGCGGCCGCTAGCAGCGCCAGAACGGGGATGCGGCTGGCCCAATAAACAGGCTTCAATCAGGTCCAAGATTGTCTTGGTAGCAACAGCCGGATCGTAGCGGACCAAGAGGGAGCCGCTCCAATGGTTGGCCTTCACTTCGCGGACTGCCGGCTGGCGGGTGAGACTGCCTGCCAGACGGGCCGCGAGACTTGGATCATGCCGGATTGCCCCCACGTCTACCCGCAGGCGTCCTCGCACGGCCTGATGACGAATTTGCAGCGATGGGGAAGTGGTCATGGCATTCTTTGGCATTGCGGAAACGATAGACCCACTAGACCCACTCAGGCCCGCCCTAAGTTGCCGGTCCGGTCGGGGTCAGCATGACCCGGTCACCCCGGACAACGCCAACGAGCGGGCGAGCATTCCATGCAGCACCAGGTATTTCATGCCACTATGGCTTGCGGGATGGTTTGTCTTCTGTTCGCAAATCGTGTTTGGCTGCATGTTGCGGTATTGTAGCGCAGCATGACGGTTCGCAAGTATTCCAACTTTAATGAATAGGCCACGTCCTTCCGCCGATTGCTGCTACAGGGGTTGCGATGACAGACCATATCCTGACGCTGAATGCTGGTTCGTCCTCAATTAAGTTTTCGCTGTTTGCCGCGAGAGAAGCTTCCGGTGATGTCCGGGAGCGGGTTCGCGGGCAGGTCGAAGGCCTTGGGCATTCGCCGCGGATCAAGGCAAATGATGACGGCGGAGAAACCATCCTCGATGAACCTCTTGCGGCGGAGTCTGGAGCCAGCCACGCGTCGGCATTGAAGGCAATCCTGGATTTCCTGGACGAACGCTTCCCGGACGCGGAGGTGGTTGCCGTCGGCCATCGGGTGGTACATGGCGGACCTGAAATCGCCTGGCCGGTACGGCTCGATGCAGAGACAATGGAGACGCTGCGGAAGTACGAGCCACTGGCGCCGCTCCATCAGCCACACAACCTGGCGGGTATCGAGGCGGCGCAGGAGGGCTTCCCCAAGGCCGTGCAGATTGCCTGTTTCGATACGGCTTTCCACCGGAAGCATCCCTGGGTGAACGACACGTTTGCACTGCCCCGCAGCTTGTACGATG
>CAYYSC010000105.1:0-8809 GCA_964474065.1 uncultured Rhodospirillales bacterium
GGGCCGAAGGCGTAGAAAAGGACGGGATGCGCCCCTTTGCAGACCAGAGCATGGCCCGGTCCTTCCCGGAGAAGTACCGCACCGACCCGGATTTTTTCGCCGAATACCGCAACCGCTGGATCTGCAACGATCCGGCCAGCTTCGCCAGCCACAACCGCATGCTCGCCCGCATGGACGAAACGCGGAGCTTCGCCAAGGTCGACTGCCCCACGCTGATACTGGCGGGCGTTGACGACCCCCTACGGACGCCTGAATCGGTAAAGGCGATTGCGAACGGTCTTTCTGGCGCTGAGTACCGGGTGCTGGAGACAGGGCACTTCCTGCCGGTCTACTCGCCGGACCTTTGGGCAGAGCATGTCCTGCCGTTCGTGCGCAGCTAACTAGCCCGGAAAGGTGTACGAATGCCCCTGATCGAAGCGAACGGAGTCGTCCTCGAATACCGACTGGACGGCCCGGCCGATGGCGCCCCCGTTGTCTTGCTGCACGAGTTAGGCGGCACGATCCAAAGCTGGGATGCCTGCATGCCGGCCATGCTGGAGGCCGGGCGCCGGGTGCTGCGCTGGAACTGGCGCGGCACCGGCATGTCCGAGAAGATCCGAGGCGAGCTTGCCGTCGACACACTCTGCGCCGACTTGGCAGCGTTGATGGACGCGCTCGTCTTCCCGCAGCCGGCGGACGTGGCGGGCACGGCGCTTGGCGGCGGCGGCGCGCTCGCCTTCGCGGCGCGCTACCCGGCCAAAGTCCGCAAGGTCACCGCCTCCAGCCCCGCCATTGGCGGCGACAGCGGCATCGAGGAAATGCTGCGCACCCGCGCCGACGAGGTAGAGCAGCAGGGCATGCGTCCACAGGCCGATACCAGCCTGGACCGCTCCTATTTGCCGAAGTACCGAACGGACCTGGACGCGTTCATCGCTTACCGCAATCGCTGGATCGCCAACGACCCGGGCAGCTATGCCAGTCACAACCGCATGCTCGCCAGCATGGACGAACGCGGCAATCTCGCACGAATCGCCTGCCCGGTCCTGATCACCGGCGGAACCGACGACGCGCTTCTGGTGCCCGCCGAGATGAAGGAGATCGCTGACCAAATTTCCGGCGCGCAATACAAGGAACTGGCCACCGGTCATTTCCTCGCGGTCAATACGCCGGACATTTGGGTAACGGAGGTCCTGCCGTTTTTCCAAAGCTAGCGCCGGACAAGCTCAGCGCGCCGCCGTCTTGTGTTCCAGGACGGACAGCAGGCGCACGACCGGCCACAGAAGCAGCAAGTAGAACAGTGCGGCCAAGACGATTGGCGAGGCGTTGAACGTGACCGAGCGGGCCATGTCCGCTGCGTAGAGCATCTCCGGCAGCGCCACCACACTGGCAAGTGAGGTGAGCTTCGCCACCTCCAGCGTGTTGCTGACCAAATCAGGAAGCACGTTGCGGACTGCCTGCGGAATTACAACGAAGCCCATAGTTTGAGCGCCAGTCAGCCCGGTCGAGCGCGCAGCCTCGGTCTGCCCGTCCCCGACGCTTTCAATGCCAGCGCGAAAGATCTCGCCATAATACGCCGAGGTGTTCAGAAGAAAGGCAATTGCCACCGAAACGATCGCCGGCAGATCGATACCTGCGAACGGCAGGCCGGCATAAATGAAAATCAGTAGAACCAACGGCGGGAAGGCGCGGAAAAAATCCACGTAAACGATCGTGGCCCAGCGCACTAGGCGCGAACGCGATGTCCCAAGCAGCGCGACGGCAAGCCCGCCCAGGCAGCCAACGGGCACGACCAGCGCGATCAGCACCAGGGTCATGCCGAAGCCCTTCAGGACCATCGGCAACGCGGCCTGCATGATTTCCAGATTGAAGAAGTTTTCGAGAATGTATTCCGTCGAACTTGCCCCCTCAGACCTTCTTCCAGGCGAAACGGGTCTCGACCCAACGCCCGAATATCACCACCGGCACGAACAGGATCAGGTAGGCGATGGCGCCGAGCACCAGGGGCGATGCATTGCCGGAAAAGCTCTGGCCGGTCGTCGCCTGATTCAGGATTTCTCCAACCCCGACAACCATACCCAGTGCCGTGTTCTTGGTGATGGCGATGGTCCGGTTGGTGAGCGGCGGTACAGTCATGCGGATGGCCTGTGGCATGACCACGAAGACCAGTGCCCGGCCGAAACCAAGGCCAGTGGAGCGCGCCGCTTCCCACTGGCCTTTCGGCACGGCCAGAATGCCCGCGCGGAAAATCTCTTCCGCGAATGCCGCCAGCACCAGCGAAAGCGTGAGCCAGGTAACGGTAAAACCGCTCAGGTTCACGCCGATGCCCGGCAGGCCGAAATATAGCAGCAGGATGAACACCAGGGGCGGCAGGGCGCGCATGACATCGGCAAAGATGATGATCAAAAAGCTGGTCGGCCAGAACCGGTAGGCCCGGATCAGCGCCAACACCAAACCGAGCAACAGCCCGGTCACGACGATCTCCAGTGCCAGATAGCACGTCAGCAGGAAGCCTTGCGCAATCTCGGGCAAGTAGTCCCGCATCACCGAGAGCTTGAAAAAACTGTCGACGAAGCGGTCCCAGGGAGTGAGGGACAAAACGACGGTTTCGGACATATCGGGTTTCAGTGCCGTGCCAGGCGGGAAACGAAATCGCGGGTGCGGGCGTGCTGCGGGGCGCCGAAAACCTGTTCCGGTGGCCCTTGCTCGACGATCACGCCACCGTCCATGAAGATCACCCGATCGGCGGCTTCCCGGGCGAACTGCAGTTCGTGACTTACCACAACCATGGTCATGCCGGCATCCCGCATGTCGTGCATCACCTGCAGCACGCTGCCGACCAGTTCCGGGTCCAGAGCGCTGGTCGGCTCATCGAACAGCATGATCTTCGGCTCGAGCGCCAACGCCCGGGCGATGGCAACGCGCTCCTGCTGTCCACCGGAAAGCTCGTTCGGGTAAGACTTTTCCCTGTCCGCCAGCCCGACCCGCGCCAACGCCGCGCGGCCGAGATCGTCCGCTTCTACGGATGGTTTTTTGAGGACCTTGCGCAGCGCCAGGGTCACGTTCCCGAGCGCGGTCATGTGCGGATAGAGGTTGAATGACTGGAACACCATGCCGATGCGCTGACGGACGCGGTTCAGATTGACCCCGCGCGAGGTGATATCGGTCCCGTCCACGACGACCCGCCCGCGTGTCGGCTCTTCAAGCCGGTTGCAGCATCGAAGGAAAGTGCTTTTGCCGGAGCCTGAGGGCCCGATCACGAACACAAGCTCGCGTTCGTGCACCTCCAGGTCCACGCCTTTGAGGACTTCGAGCGGACCGAAGGATTTACCCAAATCCTGCACGTCGAGCATAACAACTGGCTTCACCGTCGCGCCTTCCGATTGGCACTGTGGAAGATGAACAGCGCCGGCCTTCCGGCCGGCCACTCATGGAAATCGCAGCGAGCTAGCTGCACGTGTTGTCATGAGGTGTCGGGTCGTGACCCTCAATCCCCGGCTGGCCATAGCCCGGCTGGACTGTGACCGCGGCCGAACCCGGCGCCGGCTCCACCCCGAACCACTTCACGCTCAATTCGGTGAACGTGCCGTCCTGCTTCATGCATTCTATGACCTCTTCCACCAGGTTGCGCGTGGCGACGTCATCCTTGCGGAAGGGCATGCCGAACAGATTGCCGGTCGAGTGGGTGATCGAAAGGTCCAGGTTCGGATTTTGCTTCGCGGCCCAGGCGACCGCCGTACTGCCGGCAACGTTGGCGAATGCCCGCCCAGCAAGCACTGCCTGAATCGCGTCCGTCTGTGTGCCGTAAGACTGCACTGTCCAGCCAATCTTCGGCGCCATCTCTCGGCTCCAACTATCGTAAAGCGAGCCTTTGTTCACCGCGATCACCTTCCCCTCCAGATCTTCGAGGGCGGAAATTTTCGGCGCCCCTTTTTGGACAACAAAAGTAAAATCGGTGTTCAGATAGCCTTCCGTGAAGAGCATGTTTTGAGCCCGCTCTTCCGTGATCGTAGTCGGCGCCACAATAAAATCGTATTTACCTGCCTGCATTGCGGGCAGGAGACCTGACCATTGTGCCGCCGTAATGTTCATCTTTGCGCCCAACCGCTCGCCGATAATGTTGGCCAAATCAACGTTGAAGCCTTCAACATCGCCGCTGAGCGTGGGCATGGCGTGCGGTGCAAACGTGCCGTCCAGGGCTACGTTGTACTCACTCTTCTGGGCCAGCGCGCTGGTGGCCATGGCCAAGCAACCGATGACGCTCGCAGCCGCTAGCATGACGCGGGAGACATGCATTTGCCTTGTTCCTTCCTGGCAACGGGATTTGGTCCACCGGAAGCTCAGCAATTTACGTGCCAAGATGGCTCCCTCGATGCGGATGACATGTTTGGCACGGCGCTTGCTGGCGTCGCGTTTCCAAATTCATGCAAAAGGGCAGCGAGATGCATGCTTCATCCCAGCCGATGCTGACCGTTTCCGGGTTGCGGAAGCACTTCCCGATCGGCAGCAGCTTCCCGCCGTGGCGGCCGAGCGCCTACGTCCGCGCCGTTGACGACATCAACTTTACCGTCAAGACAGGCGAGACCCTCGGCGTCGTCGGTGAGTCCGGCTGCGGCAAGTCCACCATGGCCCGGCTTTTGATCCGCCTGATCGAGCCGGACGACGGGGAAATCATCCTGGATGGACTTAAAATCGGCGCGAGCGACGGCATCTCCGTGCGGGAAATGCGCTCGAAGGTGCAGATGGTGTTCCAGGACAGCTACGCGTCGCTCAATCCCCGAATGCCTATCGAGGAAAGCATCGCGTTCGGTCCCGTTTCCGACGGCGTGCCACGCCGGGAGGCGATGGAACGCTCGATCGACCTGATGGCCCGGGTCGGCCTGGACCCCACCTTGTTCCTGCATCGATATCCGCACGAACTTTCCGGCGGGCAGCGGCAACGGGTGAACATTGCCCGTGCGCTGGCTATGCAGCCGCGCCTGCTGATCCTCGACGAGGCGGTCTCCGCCCTCGACAAGTCGGTCGAAGCCCAGGTGCTGAACCTGCTGACCGATCTGAAGAGCGAGTTCGATCTGACCTACATCTTCATCAGCCATGACCTGAACGTGGTCCGCTACATCGCGGACCGGGTGATGGTGATGTATCTGGGAGAAATCGCGGAGTTCGGGCCGGTTCAGGAAGTCTATGACAACCCGCAACATCCTTATACCCGCGCCCTGTTGAGCGCGCAGCCGTCCATGGACCCGGACCGGCGGCGGACGGAGGCGCCGATCAGCGGTGACCCGCCGAACCCTATCAACCCGCCGAGCGGCTGCCGCTTCCATACGCGCTGCCCGTTCGTTCAACCGCTTTGCAAAGAGCATGCGCCACTCCTGGTGACGGGGGGCTCGGCCGAGCACTTGGCCGCCTGTCATCTAGTTTCGGGCGCCATCCAGCCACGCCGCGCCGCCGCTTAAGAATTCTGGAGACCTGTCATGACCGAAACCGCCAACGCCCCTGTCCTTTCCGTTCGGGATCTTGAAGTCACCTTTGTCACCCGCGAGCGCACCGTGCATGCGGTCAACGGCGTGTCGTTTGATCTCAACCGCGGCGAAGTCCTCAGCATCCTGGGCGAGTCCGGTTCGGGGAAAAGCGTCACCCTGCGCGCCATCCAACGCCTGCTGCCGGTACGGCGCACACGCCTCTCCGGTTCGATCCATGTGGACGGCGAGGACGTTGTCGGTATGCCGCCACACCGCTTGCGCTCGCTGCGCGGAGGCGAGGTCGCGATGATCTTCCAGGAGCCCGCAACCGCCTTTGACCCCGTCTATACCGTCGGCCAGCAAATCAGCGAGGCGGTGATGAAGCATAAGGGTGTCAGTCTCAGCAGCGCCCGCCAGCGGGCACTGGACCTGCTGGACCTGGTACGGATTCCCTCGGCTGCCCGCCGGTTGGACAATTACCCGCACGAAATGTCCGGCGGCATGCGCCAGCGGGCGATGATTGCGCTGGCATTATCCTGCGATCCGAAGATTTTGCTGGCGGACGAGCCAACCACGGCCCTGGACGCAACCGTCCAGATCCAGGTTCTGCTGCTAATGCAGCAGTTGCAACGGGAACTGGGGTTAGGCGTCATCATTGTCACGCACGACGTCGGCGTCGCCATCGAGATCGGCGATCGCATTGCCGTGATGTACGGTGGTCAGATCGTCGAAAGCGGTCCGTTGGCCGACGTGGTGCGCGACCCGAAACACCCGTATACGCAGGGGCTGCTGTCCTCCACCATCCATGCGGCGAGCCGCGGCCGTCGCCTCACCGCCATTCCCGGGACGCCGCCGAACCTTTCCTCCCCGCCGGTGAGCTGCACGTTCGCGCCGCGCTGCCCTTATGCCGCGGACGTCTGCCACTCCGCGGTACCGGACGAGGTGCTGTTGGGCGCCGGGCGAATGTCCCGGTGCGCCCGGATCGATGCCTGGGGCAACAAGGCCATGGGCATCGGCTCACTCGGCGAGGAAGCGGCTTAAGACGAAAAAAGGCCGGCGCTCGGCGCCGGCCAGTTCCCTCCTCAATCGCGCCGAGCACTTAAAGCATCGGCCAGGTTCGCAGCTCCGGCCGGGCCTTTTCGAACTGGTGCCCCGCACGCAAAACGTCCGCATCGGCGAATTGATGGCCGATCAACTGGCCAGCCACCGGCAAGCCGCTTTCCGAAAAGCCCGCCCGAACAGTGAGTGCCGGTTGGCCGGAAACATTCGCCGGCATTGTCAGCGACGATTTACCGAAGAAGTGATAGTCCTGCTGCGAAGCGATGAAAGTGTCGGCGGGTCCGTACTGGTTCGCCGTCAACACAAGGTCCACATCCGCCATCCCGTCTGCCATCGCGGCCACGAGTTCCCGGCGCCAACGCAGGGCGTTCAAATACTCGTCCGCACCGATAAAAGCACCGAGGCGGCAACGCAGCCGGAAGAACTCACCATACATCTCCGGCTGTTCGGCGATCCAGCGCCGATGAATGGAGAAAGCTTCCGAGAGGATGATGATCCGGCCGCAGGCATGAAAGTCGGCCAGCGGCGGCAGCGTGATTGGGACGATTTCCGCGCCCAGGCTTTGCAGCGTTTCCGCCATGGAAGCAACCGCCTGCTCCACGCTCGCGTCGGTCTCGCCTTCGTACCAGTCGCGGCACCAGCCGATGCGCATGCCCTCAATCGGCCGGTTCAGGGTGGAGATGAAGTCCGGCACCGGCGCATCGACCGAGGTCGGATCCTTCGGGTCGTGACCGGCCGTCACCTGCATGACCAGCGCACAGTCTTCCGTGGTGCGGGCAAGTGGCCCGGCATGGTCCTGGGTCCAGCTCAGCGGAAAGATGCCTCGGCGGGAAAGCCGGCCGTAACTGGGCTTGAACCCGGCCAAGCCGCAAAACCCGGCGGGGCTGCGGATCGAGCCGCCTGTGTCCGACCCCATGGCCATGTAGGCCATGCCCGCGGCCACGGCCGCGCCGGAACCGCTGGAGGAGCCAGCGGGCGTGTGGTCGGGGTTCCAGGGATTGCGCGCTGGAGGCCAGGGCAGGTCGAAAGACGGGCCACCGGTCGCGAATTCATGCGTAGAGGTCTTACCGAGTAGGATGGCCCCTGCCCCGTTCAGGCGTTCCCAGGAGTCGCAGTCTGCCTGCGGCACGCGGTTCTCGAACAGCTTCGAATGGCAGGTCGTCAGAATCCCCGCCGTGTCATAGATATCCTTCAAGGCGACCGGAATGCCGTGCAAGAGGCCGCGCCAGTAACCCTTTGCGATCTCGGCATCAGCTGCTGCTGCGGCGGCCCGCGCCTCATCCGCCAGCACCGTGATATAGGTGTTCAGGTCACCGTCATGGCTTTCGATCCGGCCTAGGCATTCCTCCACTAGGTCGGTCGCCGTAACCGTGCCGACCCGCAGCATGCGCGCAGCGTCGGCCAGGGAGGCATGGTGCAATTCGGTGCTCATCGGCGGATCTCCGCGCCATCGCCCAAAAAAATCAGAGCGGGGTCGATCGCGGGATCGGGCTCGACCGGAATGCGCGCCAAGAGATTCTGGAGGGAGCAGTATCCGGCATAGAGACGCTCCAGCATCGAGCTATCCTCGATCTTAAGGCCGCGCTGCTCCGCCATCACGGCGAACGCTTCCAGGTTAATGGGGTTGCCAGGATCCATGGGCAGAGTTCCTTATTTTCGGTTAGAGCTTCTCGGTTAGAGCTTCTCGGTTAGAGCTTCACGTCCATGGCGGAGCGGAGGCCGTCGCTCATGAGATTGAAGCAGAAGCCAGTAATGAAGATCATCACGCCCGGCAGGGCGGCGATCAACGGCGCGACATAGATGGACTGCCGCAGCGTGTTCAGCATCAGGCCCCAGTCGGCCTCCGGTGGGCTGACGCCCAGCCCCAGGAAGCTGAGCCCTGAAGCGATGATGATGGAGACGCTGACCAGGCTGGAGGCGTAAATCAGGATCGGCCCCAATACGTTGCCGAGAATATGTATGCGCAGAATCCGACCGGTCGTTGCGGGTGTCGCCCGCGCCGCGGCGATGAAGTCCAGATTGCGCACTTGCGTCGTAACCGTCTCCGCGACGCGGCAGATCGGCGGCATGAAGATCAGGGTCAGCGAGATCACCGCGTTGACGATGCCGGAACCAAGTGCGCCGGAAATGGCGATGGCCAGGAGGATGGACGGGAAGGCGTAGAACACGTCCATGGTACGCATGATAATCATATTCACGCGACCGCCAAGAAAGCCGGCCACGATCCCAAGCGTGCCGCCGATGATCAAGGCACCCAGAACCGGCGCGATGGCGGTGAAAAGGGAAACCCGCCCGCCATAGATCAGCCGGCT
>CAYYSC010000106.1:0-8772 GCA_964474065.1 uncultured Rhodospirillales bacterium
CCAACTGCTCACCCGCAAGCTGGCCGGGCAGGACAGCGCGAAGACGACCCTGCTCTACACCCAGCTGGTTGCGGCGGCGGGCTCCCTGCTGGCCGCCCCGTTTTTCTGGACGCCGATCACGCTGCACGATTTCGCTTATGCTTTCCTGGCGGGAACGGTCGGGCTGACCGCGCACATCTGCATGTTCCACGCCTTCCGCCTGGCGGACGCTTCGCTGCTGGCGCCGATCAACTACACTCGCATCGTCGCCAGCGTGCTGCTCGGATACTGGTTCTTCGGCGACCTGCCGGACGTATATACCGTCCTGGGCGGAGCCGTAATCGTCGGCAGCGGCCTGTTCGTGATCTATCGGGAATCACGGGCACAGCCGCCCCGTCCCAGGAGCATCCGGGCTTAGGCCACGCCTTCTTTGGCTTTGCGGCCCTGCACCAGCCATACTCCCATCATCGCCATGGCGAACCCGGCAATTGCCAGCGGTGGCAGGGTTTCCCCTAGCAGGACGAAGCCGAAGACCGCGGTAAGGCCAGGTGTCAGATAGAAATTCGCGGCCACCTTCCCGGCCGTGCCGCGGTTCAGCATGAACAGGTACAAGCCCATGCCGCCCAGCGAGACGCCGAAGATCAGATAGGCAAGGGTCCCAAGACTCGCAGGAGTCCACGCCATGTGCACGTCTTCGAACAGGAGCATCAGCACACCGCAGAAGACGGCGCCGGAGAGGAGTTGCACGGCGTTGGCATGCCCCGCAGGTGCCCCCTTGCTCCAGCGCATGAAGATCAAAGTGCCCACGACCATACCGGCAATCGAAGCCAGGGCCCAGGCCATGCCCGGGCCCGTTTCGAGGGCAAAAACGTTGATGCCGGCGACTAGCGCCACGCCCAGGGTGCCGAGTATAAAGCCGGTCCATTGCAGGGGGCTGAACCGGTCGCCGAGCATGGGGCCGGAGAGTGCCGCCACCATGATTGGCTGCAGCGATCCAACCAGGGCCATGGTCGCGCCGGTTATGTGCTCCATCGCCAAGTAGGCTGCCCCAAGATACCACCCGTTCATCAGCACGCCGGCCAGCGCGGTCGCGCCCCAGCGGCCATTGAGCTCCCGCCAGCGAAACGGCTGCCAAAGCGTCAGTACAAACGCCAGCAACCCGCCGGCGATGGTGAAACGGAGGGCCAGGAAAAACAGGGGCGAGACATCGGGCAGGCCTGCCCGCACCGCGATAAAGGCGCCGGACCAGAGACAAATGAAGACTAGCGGCGCGAGCTGGGCCATGGATCGGGCACGGCAATGGTGGGCAGGATCCCGCCGGTTACGCGTTTAACCGCCGGCCCGCAAGGGGCGCGCTGACGTCGCCGCTGGCCGCCTACCCGGCCATGACCCAGCGCGGCACCCGGCCGAGGTGCACCTTGACCCCGGTGACGCCCGGCACGTTTTCCGCGGCCACGCGGGCGCCGCGCGCTTCGTCGGCAGAGTCCGCGAGGCCCCAGATTTCGGCGACGCCGTTCTTTACCGTAACGCTGACGAACGCCGTATCCAGGCCCGGCACCTCGTTCAATGCGGCCGATACCGCGTCGCGCAGGCTTTGGTCGTCCTCGCCCATGGGAGGCGTCTCCTCAGCCGAGGTGGCGATGGCCCGTAACAGATCGCCCCGGCTAACGATCCCAACCAACGCCTCGTCGCGAAGGACGACGACCCGCTTGATTTGCCGGGTTTCGAGCAGCCGGGCGATCTCGCTCACCGGCGTATCCTCGGCGACGCTGACCACGTTGGCGGTCGCGACATCCCGGGCATGGCGGCCCCGCGCCTTAACGAAATCGGCGGCGTCGTCATACTTGGAGCTGAACAGGGAAAGCCACCAGGAATCGGCCTTTTCGCGGTCTTCCAGGCGGCGAATCAGGTCGCCCTCGCTGACAATGCCGACGACCTGGCCGCTTTTGTCGACGACGGGAACCGCACTGATCCGGTGCTTGATCAGCGTATCGGCGACGGCCTGCACCGAGGTATCGGGCTCAACCGTCACCACGTCTTTCGTCATCACATCGCGTGCCAGCATGAGGTTTCTCCACGTTGCGGCGACGGCACCCTCGCCCTGTCGCCGGATGAGGCCCTGTCGCCAGCATGACGCAACGCCGGAACCGGTCAAGAGGCGGGCGTCACTGGCGAGAGAATCCGTCTCCGAGAAATGGGGAGCGCCAGCATTTGCGCAACGGGATGCGGCATAGCCACGACGGAGACAAAGCGTTAGGCTCATTCTCGTTTGACGGCCTGCTAGGCCGCCGTCCAGCCTAATAAGGTGTTGCCGCACCGTGCCGGCATCGTTCACCAGTTTATCCGGGCAAAAGCGCCCGACGTTTACCGAACTGTTCACGCCAAAGCTGCTCACGGTCTGGCGGGAAGGCTATGGACTGGATGGCCTGCGCGCTGATGTCGTCTCCGGTTTGACCGTCGCAATTGTTGCGTTGCCGCTGTCGATGGCTATTGCCATCGCCTCTGGCGTTGGGCCAGAACGGGGTCTCTACACGGCGATCGTCGGGGGCTTTCTCGTCTCGCTCCTCGGCGGCAGCCGGTTTCAGATCGGCGGCCCGGCCGGCGCGTTTATTGTGCTGGTTGCCGCGACGGTGGCCGACGAGGGCGTCGACGGGTTGATCCTCGCGACGCTGCTTTCGGGCCTGATCATGCTGGCTGTCGGTTTTGCCAGACTAGGCAGTTACATCAAATTTATACCCTATCCGGTAACCGTTGGCTTTACAGCCGGGATCGGGATCATCATTTTCGCCAGCCAGATCAAGGAATTGCTGGGTCTGACGCTGCCGGGCAAAGAGCCGGGGGAGTTGATCCCCAAGCTCGAAATGCTGGCCGGAGCGCTTGACACGGTCAACCCGATGGCGGTGGCGATTGCCGGTCTCTCCATCGGCGTCATTGTCGCCTGCACGCGGCTGAAGGCACGCCTGCCGGGCATGCTGGTAGCGGTGGTTTTGGCCTCCGTCCTGACGGCAGTATTCGCCCTCCCCGTGGAGACGATCGGCACACGGTTCGGGGGCATTCCGCAGTCCTTGCCGACGCCAAGCCTGCCCGAAATCACGCTTGCGAAGGTGGAGGCGGTGCTGCCGCACGCCCTGGCTTTCGCCCTGCTCGGCTCCATCGAGTCGCTGCTATCGGCCGTGGTCGCTGACGGGATGACCGGGCGGCGACACCGCTCCAACTGCGAACTGGTGGCGCAAGGCGTCGCCAACATCGGCTCCAGCCTATTCGGCGGCATCTGCGTGACAGGAACTATTGCCCGGACCGCGACCAACGTGCGGGCTGGGGCGCGGGGGCCAGTTTCGGGCATGATGCATGCGCTGTTTCTGCTCTGTTTCATGCTGCTGGCCGCACCGCTCGCCAGCTATATCCCTCTCGCAGCACTGGCGGCCGTGTTGGCCGTCGTCTCCTGGAACATGCTGGAGCGCCATGCAATGGCAGCGCTGCTCCGCTCTTCCGTTGGCGATGCGACGGTACTGGGGGTTACCCTCTTGCTGACGGTGTTCCGTGATCTCACGGAAGGGATCGTCGTCGGCTTTGCGTTGGGGGCATTGCTGTTCATCCACCGCATGTCACGGTCGGTATGGGTGGAAATGGGACGAACGCCCATCGTCACCGAGGACATGTCCGACCGCGCGGAGGGCCAGCGCACGGCCTACGATCCCAGCTTGGCGGCCGATCCCGAGATCGTGGTCTACCGGGTGAGAGGGGCGTTCTTCTTTGGTGCGGCCGCGGCGGTCGAGGCGGTGCTCGACCGCATTGCCGACCATCACCGTGCCTTCGTGCTGGACTTCAGCGCTGCGCCTTTCCTCGATTCGACCGCTGCCAACACGGTGGCAGGCTTCGTCCACAAAAGCGAGCACGCCGGCGTCGCCATCTTCATCACGGGCACCACGCCAGAGATGCGCCGCACCCTGACCAGTCATGGCGTGACCGACGACCGGGTAAGCTTCCTGACGGAGATTGGCGATGCCGTCCGCGAGGCCCGTGATCGGCTGTCCCGGCAAGGGCCTTAAGCGCGCATCAACACCAGCGCGCCGCCCTTTCCCATCCGCGCGGTGAAGCCGTCGGGCACCACGGTCGTGGTTTGATCCTCGACGATCAGGGCGGGGCCGTTGACGGTGGCGCTGCCCATACTCTCCCGCCGCCAGATCTGAGCCTCGACAAAGGCCTGGGCGTGCGTGTCGAACAGGCGGCGCGTGCCCGCCGGCTGACCGGCGGGCAGTGCAGCCGGATCATCCACCGACACGGCAGACGACACCGCCTCACTGGAGACGGTCAGGGTCCAAGTGAGGATTTCCGGCTCCTGGCCCGGCACGGTCTGGCCGTAAAGGGCGCGGTAGGTCTCCTCGAACGCCTGGCGCAAGGTCCCGGCGTCGTCGGCGGTCAGCTTGCGGACCGGCAGGTCCACCGTGATCTCATGGCCCTGACCGACATAGCGCATGAAAGCGACACGCACCTCGTTCAACGTGCCCGCCGGCGCCCCCTGCCGGACGATGGCCTCCGCCTCCGCCCGCATGGCTTCCAGCAAGGCATTCGCGGCGTCGGCCTCGAACTGGTCGAGGCGCATATAGCGGCTGCGCACCACCTCGTAGCTGATCGGCGCACGCAGGAACCCGACGGCAGAGCCGACGCCTGCCCCCGCCGGCACGATAACGTTCGCAAGATTCAGCTTTTCCGCGAGCCGCGCAGCGTGAAGCGGCGCGGCGCCGCCGAAGGCGATCATGCTGCGGGCAGCAACGTCCTTGCCCCATTCGACCGCATGGACACGCGCGGCATTCGCCATGTTCTCGTCGACGATCTCCGCCACCGCGAAGGCGGCGAGCGGCGCGTCCATGCCGAGCGGCCTGCCCACCGTCGCCTCCAGCACCTCGCCTGCCTTTTCCGGCGCGAGCTTGACGGAGCCGCCCGCGAACGCGGCCGGATCGATCTTGCCCAGTACCAAGTCGGCGTCCGTCACGGCGGCTCGCGTGCCTCCCCGGCCGTAACAGGCAGGGCCCGGCTGGGAGCCCGCGCTTTCAGGTCCCACCGCAACGCGCCCCAGCGTATCGACGCTGGCGATGGAACCGCCGCCCGCGCCGATCTCCACCATTTCGATGGCCGGGATTTTTACTGGCAGGCCGGAGCCCTTCAGGTTGCGATAGGCTCGCGCCACCTCGAACGTGCGGGTCGAGAGCGGCTTGTAGTTGTCGATCAGGCAGATTTTCGCCGTGGTTCCGCCCATGTCATAGGAGACGACGCGGTCGAGGCCCAACTCATCGGCGATGCGGGCCGCCAAAATCGCGCCACCCGCCGGCCCGCTTTCCACCAGCCGGATCGGGAATTTCACCGCCGTCGCGAGGTCGGTCAGGCCGCCGCCCGACGTCATCAACAGGAACGGACACGCGAAGCCCTGCGCCTTCAGCGCCTGGTCGAGCGCAGTCAGGTAGCGGCTCATCCTCGGCTGGACATAGGCGTTGGCGCAGGTGGTGGACTGGCGCTCGTATTCGCGGATTTCTGGCGCCACTTCCGACGACAGCGAAATGCCGAGGTCCGGGAATCGCGCCCGGATGCGCTCCGCCACCGCCCGCTCGTGCGCCGGATTGGCGTAGGCGTGCAGCAGGCCGATGGCCATCCCCTCGATCCCGTGCTTTTCGATGAGCGGGAAGAGCGCGTCCACGCTGGCCTCGTCCAGCGGGACCAGTGCCTCGCCCTTCACGTTCAGACGCTCTCGCACCGGCCAGCGCAGATAGCGCGGCACCAGAGGCGCCGGCCGGTCGATATTGATGTCGTACTGCTCGAAACGGTTTTCCAACGCCATTTCGACGGCGTCGCGGTGGCCTTCGGAAGTGATGAGGGCCGTCTTGGCCCCCTTCCGCTCGATTAGCGCGTTGGTGGCGAGGGTCGTGCCGTGGATCAGTAAGCCCACCTGCCCAGGCTCCAGCGCGGCATCGGCCAGCGCCCGCGCGATGCCGGCGAGCACCCCCTCTTCCGGCGCATCCGACGTGGTCAGCACCTTGTTGGTCACCTGGCGGTCACCGAACTCGAGCACGACATCGGTAAACGTGCCGCCGATATCGACGGCGAGGCGGGCTTTGTCAGCGGTCATGGGCGAGGTTCTGGACTTTCCGGGCGGGAGAGCGGCAGTCTAGCGGGCAAAACCGCCGTACCGCAATGTGGGAGCAAGACCCATGCCAGACACCCTCGCCCCATCGCCGTTCCGCCACGTCGACTGCAACCGGCGCGTTTATGGCCAGGAATTGCGCCTTGGCCTGATCGTGCCCTCTACCAACACAGTGGCGAAGACGGCATCCGCTCGCGTCGATTTGGTCGTCTATGGCTGCACAGCCGCCAGCGTCGAGCACGGGCCAGAAAATATCGAGCGAAAGATCGAGGCGCATCCGGAACTGCCAGCCATGCCGAAGAACGAGAAGAAGCAAGGCGCCAACACCCTGCTTCTTCTAGCGGAAATACCAAATGCGATCGGCGGGCGAGCGTGTGAAACGCTGTTCCCTAGCGCATCGGCCATCAACTCACGAACATCGACATGTGGTCGAACTGCGCCTGGTTGAGGTTGCCGTCGCTGTCGTCGTCGAACCAGTTGAAGAGGCTTCGCGCGAACTCACGCTCGGTCAGGTCGGCATCGCGGCCCGCGAGCACATCGAAAAACCGCGCTTCCGCCATGCTTTTCATGAACTCGGTTTTGCTGAGCTTGCCGTTCCCGTCGGTGTCCCAGGAGCCGAGCACGAAGTTGACCGGGTCTTCCTCCCAGATCGCATCCACGCCATCGTCCCATTCCTGGACGGACAAGGTTCCGTCGCCATCCTGGTCCCAGGCATCGAACATGCCGCGGTAAAACTCGGGCGGGTTCAGAGTGCGGCTGTTATCGGTATCCCATGTATCGAACCAGCCTTGATCTTGAAAACCAGCACGGAACTCGGACATGCTGATGTGTCCGTCGCTGTCTTTGTCCCATTGGCCGAAACCGGCAGCGAACACTGGGCCTGTGGAAATTACGGCGCTTACCGCAATAGTCGCAAAAAGCTTCTTCATTCCTTTGCCTCCTCGAATGCCGAGTGGAAATGGAGCAGGTTCCGGTCGGGTTCGGCGCTCTGGCCTGCCCGACTACCCGTCCGACTAACGGAAGCGATGGCGAAGGGTTCCAATGCGGCAGAGCGGGCGCTGTCAGCCGCCGAAAACCAGCAGGCAGAAGCTCAATAACGCGCCGAGAAGCGGAACGGCTAATGGCACCTGGAAAAGGGTCATTGGCGGGCGCTCCGCCGATGGCGTCCTCTCCCGCCATTTGACGCGCACAAGCGCCAAGTTCACCAGCAGAAATACCGCCAGGAGGATTTGCGAGGTGGCATCCGCCAAGTGCTCGATATCGAAGCGGAGCGCCAGGGTGAGAATCGCGGCGGCCACAAGGACCGTGGCGATCACCGGCGTTCCCGTCCGAGCGTAGACCGTCGAAAGCAGCCGCCCCGCTGCACCCGGTATCGTGCCTTGGTCTCCCATGCCATAAAGCACACGGGACGCCATGATCATCTGAATCACGATCCCATTGAACGTGGCGATGATCGCAATCGTGCTGACCACCGCCGGCGGCAGGTTCGTCACTGCGCCGAACACCAAGCCCAGCGGCGCGTCGGAAGTGCCCAACCGGTCAAGCGGCACGCTGAGTACGGCGATACAAGCCACAATGAAATAGAGGAGCGTCACCATCACCAGGGTGATGAAGATTGCCCGCGGCATGGTCCGCTCCGGCTGCTTCACCTCCTCCGCCACATTGACCATGTCCTCGAACCCGATGAAGGCAAAGAATGCCAGCAGTCCCGCGCCGAGAATGCCAGACCAGACGGTGACATCGGTCGTCACCGGCACGACCTCTGGCAGCCGCGCGAACAACTCCGGCGAGCCGACGATGCCCCCGATCACGATCGCGGCCAGCCCCCCGATCTCAATGAGCGTCATGATTCCCGCGAAAACCACGGATTCCAGAATGCCGACACACGCGATCGCAGCAACGACCAGAACGATGAGGACGGTCAGGGTGCTCCGGTCGATGACAATCAAGGGGTCCAGGAAAACACCAAGATAGCCGGCGCTGCCCAGGCTGATCGCGGCCGCCGACACGATCCCCGCCATCATGACGGCGACGCCGACAATAAACGCAGTGATATGGGAGCCGAAGCCGAAGCGCACATACGCTGCCGGGCCGGCGCTAACCGGCAGACGACAGACAAATTCGGCGAAGGAAGCGGCAGAGAAGCCCATCACCACTGCCGCCAGGACGAACGCCATCGGGGCGTGCACCCCGGCACGGGCAGCGGTCGCGCCGATGAGCACATAGATGCCGGCGCCGATGGTGACACCGACGCCATAAAGAACGACCAGGGTTAAAGTGAGACGGCGGCGCAGCTTCGCCTTGTGCGGGGCGGGAGCGGAAGTCACGAACCTGCGCCTCTCGATTGAGCGTCTTGTTTATACAGCCCGTTCGCCTGCTGCCCGGAATTGAGCCAGAGTAACGGTCTGGGCGAGCAGCAGGAAAGGCGCGGATCAGTCCGCGGCGCGGGCAGTACCGTCGAACGTCCGGTCGAAGGTCCGTTGCAGAGCCAGCAGGGCCGGACGCCGAAACTCGGTATCGATGCTGACAGCGACCGTCATGCCAGCCCGCAAGGGCGCTTTCTCGTTGTCAGGGTCGATCAGTTTCAGCTTCACCGGCAGACGCTGAACGACCTTGACCCAATTGCCCGTGGCGTTCTGGGGCGGCAACACGGCAAA
>CAYYSC010000107.1:0-8768 GCA_964474065.1 uncultured Rhodospirillales bacterium
TGCTTGATCAGTATCTGACGCTATAGCTTTCCGCACCCTGCGAGCCCTGCCGACTTCCCTGCCCCTCGCCATGGCGCGGTCATCCGGTTAGCATGGCGGGGAAAGGAGCCGGCCCCATGTCTTCTTCCGCCTCTTCGCTCGACCGTATCGCCGTGATCGACCTCGCCCCGCTCGCCGACGGAAGCGGGGCTGGCTGCCGCGAGGTCGCGACCGCCCTCCGAAATACATTGGAGCGGATCGGCTTTTTCATCATCGTTAACCACGGGGTCTCTCAGGACCTGATCGACCGCGCATTTGCGGAGGCCAGGCGCTTTCACGCGCAGCCGATGGAAGCCAAGCACGCGGTGCTGATGAACGAACACAACAACGGCTATATGGCGTCCGGGCGTTACAATGTCCGCACCTCCCGCGTGAGCGAGACAACCGCGAAGTCGGACCTGAACGAGGCGTTTTTCATCAAACGCGAGCGCTTAGCAGACGATTCGTTGGTGAAGGCCGGACGCCGCTTCGCCGGGCCAAACGAATGGCCCACCAACCTTCCGGGGTTCAGGGAAACCCTGCTGGAAT
Source organism: uncultured Rhodospirillales bacterium (assembly GCA_964474065.1). Classification (GTDB taxonomy): domain Bacteria; phylum Pseudomonadota; class Alphaproteobacteria; order Bin95; family Bin95; genus JACKII01. The sequence continues at coordinate 568 of CAYYSC010000107.1, forward strand.
ACACGGACACCGTGGACGCGATGGCCCGGCGGCTACTGCCTGCGCTCGCCGTGTCGCTAGACTTGCCGCCGGACAGGTTCGATGACGCCTTCGCCGAAAGCCAGTTCTCCTTCCGGCTGTCGCACTATCCGGCGGTGAGCGAGCGGGAGGCCGGGCAATACGGCATCGCGCCCCACACGGACGCAAATTTCCTTACCTTCCTTGCCCAGTCCGGCGTGCCCGGCTTGCAGGCGCGGGTAGGCGAAGACCAATGGCTCGATGTGCCCTATGTTCCGGGTTCCTTCGTGGTGAATTCGGGCGACATTCTGCACCGCTGGACCAACGGGCGCTACCAGTCCACCCCGCACCGCGCGCTGCCGCCTATCGGCGAGCCGCGGTACGCCATCCCGTACTTCTTCGGGCCGCACATGGACACGGTTATCGAGTGCCTCCCCACCTGCCAGGATGTGGACAACCCGCCGAAATACGGGGCGATGAGCTATAGCGACTATCTGCTCTGGTGGTACGACGCGAATTACAACGCCAAGGACCAGGCGGACCTAAGCACGCAGGCAGCCGAATAGGACAGTCGCGCGGCGGCCGCCACGGATGACAGATTGGGAAGTAATCGGGCTGTTCGCGCTGGCGGCGGCGGTGATCGGCGTCGTCGGTTCCTACATGGTAGCGCTGACCGACCGGCTCGCGGACCGGACGGGGCTTGGGGAAACGATAGCGGGCGGCCTGCTGTTGGGGATGAGCACCTCGCTCGCCGGGGTGGTTACCTCCGTCTCCGCCGCCTCGGAAGGGCTGGCCTCGCTCGCGGTCGCGAACGCCATTGGCGGCATCCCGGCTCAGACCTCGTTCCTGGTCATTGCCGACCTGCTGAACCGCCGGGTCAACCTGGAGCATGCCGCCGCCGATGCGAACAACCTGCTCCAGGCCGCCACGCTCATCGTGCTTCTGTCCCTGCCGCTGAGCATCTATATGCTGCCGCCGGTGACGGTTCTGGGCGTGCACCCGGTCTCGATTGTCCTGATCGGCGTGTACATCTTTGCGACAAGGGCCGCGATTGGGCTGAAAGCAAAGCCAATGTGGCGGCCGGAGCGCACTTCCGACACCCGCACGGACGAGCCGGACCGGGCAAGTCAGATCGAAGCACTGGCACCGCTTCTGGGTAAATTCCTGGCAATGGCCGTCATTCTCGCGGTCTCCGGCTACGCCGTAGCCGCGACGGGCGCCGAACTCTCGGCGCGCTACGGCATTTCCCAGACCCTGGTCGGCGCGCTGCTGACGGCAGTGGCCACTTCTATCCCGGAACTGGTGACGACCTTGGCGGCGGTGCGCCGAGGCGCACTGCAATTGGCCGTGGGCGGCATTATCGGCGGCAATACGTTCGACATCCTGTTCCTGAGCCTGTCCGACATCGGATACCGCAGCGGCTCCATCTATCACGCGATCGGAGACCGGGACGTGCTGCTGGTCATCGGCGCGATTCTCATGACGGCTGTCTTGCTGATGGGCCTGATCATGCGCGAGCGCCGCGGCGTGGGCTTCGAAGGCGGCACCATCTTGGTGATCTATGCTGCAATCCTAGCCGCCCAAATCTTTATGACGTGAAGTCCTCAATCAGGCGCCGTTTGCCTCAGGCATGGCAACCCCTGGTTGGGTGTCCCTATATCTCGGGCATCCACTTATCCAGCCCGCCGAATGCGAAGGAGCCGCTGCGAGCCGTTCATGACCCAGTCCTTCTATGCCAACCTGCCTGCGACCACCGACTTCGCCACCGTCGCGGACCTGTCCGGCTACGCGCCGGTACCCGAAGACTGGATCGTTCTCCTGACGGACGTGGTGGCGTCGACGCAAGCGATTCGCGAAGGCCGCTACAAGGAAGTCAACATGGTCGGGGCGGCGAGCATCGCCGCTGTTCTGAACGCCTTGCCCGACCTCACACTTCCTTATGTTTTCGGCGGCGACGGGGCGGTCTTGCTGGTGCCGCCCGCCGCCATTGAAGCGGGCCGAGAGGCTCTGACCGGCTTGGCCGCGTTGGCGCGCATGCGCCTTGACCTGGAGTTACGGGTGGGTGTCGTGCCGGTCGCCGCACTGTACGAGCGCGGGGCCCGGCTGGGCGTGCGCAAGCTGGAACTCTCGCCCGGCAACGATCTGGCGCTTTTTTCCGGGGATGGACTGGAATTGGCCGAACAACTGGTCAAGGACCCTTCGCCCGGCAACCCCTTCGTGACGGAGGTCCCAGCCGCGCCGCCGCTACCGGATTTGGAGGGGTTGTCCTGTCGATGGGAGCCGCTGCAAGCAGCTCATGGTGTCAACTTGACCCTGATGTTACGGGCTGTCTCCCCGGAAGCGGACGCGCAAGCCCGGGTGCTCCGAGAGGCCCTCCAGACGATTCAGGAAATCCTGCGCGAGGACCCCGCGCGCGCCGCACCGGCCCGTCCCGAGACCACCCGTGTCCGCTGGCCGCCAAGTTCGGCCTGGATCGAAGCCAAGACCACGGCAAAGCCCGGTCGCACTTGGCTGGATCTCTTGAAAATCTGGCTCATCTGGCTCGTTTTTATTGTCGGCAAGCACTTCGGTATGAAAATGGGGTCCGTCAACCTTCCGCGCTATCTGGAGGAAATGCGGGCCAATACCGACTTCCGGAAATACGACGGACTGCTCCGCCTCGTCCTCGACGTCTCGCCGGCGCAGGCAGAGGCAATCGAGGAGTACCTGAAACGTGAGTACACGGCAGGGCGGATCATCTACGGCACGCACCGGGCGGACGCCGCGCTAATGACCTGTCTGGTTTTCAGCATGGCGCAAAGCCAGCATATTCATTTTATCGACGGGGCCGACGGCGGTTTTGCGCTGGCGGCTCAGGATTTCAAGAAACGCCGCGCCGCCGTGGCAGAGCCAGCATCGGAATAGGGAACGTCCAAAAATGCAGAATTCGAACCGCCGCCTGTTGCTGAAAACCCGCCCGGAAGGCATCGCCGGACCGGAGCATTTTGAAGAGGACGTCCAGCCGATCCGCCAGCCCGGCCCTGGCGAATTGCTGGTCGAAAGCGTCTATATTTCCATTGACCCCGCCATGCGCGTCTGGATCAGCGAGAACCCGGGGTATGTGCCGCCCGTGCAGATCGGAGAGGTGATGCGGGCGGGCGGCGTCGGCCGGGTGATCGCCTCAGAGGACCCGAACTTCCAGCCGGGCGACTTCGTCAACGCGCGCCTTGGCTGGCAGACCCGCCCAACCGTGAAAGCCTCGGAATGCCAGAAGCTGGATTTGTCAATCGGCGGCCCGAAGGACTGGATCGGCCCGCTCGGCACCACGGCGCTGACCGCCTATTTCGGCCTGTTCGACGTCGGTGCGGCCAAGCAAGGCGAAACCGTGCTGGTCTCCGCCGCGGCGGGCGGTGTCGGCCAGATGGCGGCGCAGATGGCGAAGATTCAGGGCTGCCGCGTCGTCGGGATTGCAGGCGGCCCGGAGAAATGCCGTTTCCTGACGGAGGAGCTCGGTCTCGACGCCACTATCGATTATAAGGCCGGCAACCTGGAGGAGGCCTACAAGGCCGCAATGCCGGAAGGCTGCGACGTGTTCTTCGATAATGTCGGCGGGGAACAGCTCGACCTGGCGCTGAAGGCCCTGCGGGAGCGGGGGCGTGTCGCCATCTGCGGCCGCATCTCCCAAACGGCGGCAGGTGAACTCTACGGGATCAAGAACCTCGGCCTTCTGATCGGCAAGCGCGCGCGGATCGAGGGGTTCATCGTCTTCGACTACAACAGCCGCTATCCGGAAGGGCGGGCCTGGATTGCCGAGCAGTTGAAGGCAGGGAAGATCCAGCAGCGCCTGCATGTGCTGGAAGGACTGGCAAACGCGCCGGAGGGTCTCCGGATGCTGTTCCAGAGCGAGAACCGGGGCAAGCTGGTTATCCGGCTGGCCGAGGAATAGCGGGGTTCCGAGATTAGCTTCCGGACTCGCCTTCGTCCGCTATGCGGTCGGAGGATGTGACGGACGGTACCGGCCAAGGGCGGGTGGAGGGGTCGGCAATGCAAACCGACCGGCACCGCCGCGTCACAGGGAGAACCTTACGCGGGACCGTTGAATCCAGGGTTTCCCGCCTTGCTTCGAATTCGAGGTAAACGCCTGCGGGCTGCCGTCAAACCGCTAGCGCGAACCCTTGAAACGGCGTCGGAATCCCCTGGATTTTCGCCACCAATTCCTTGTGCTGGTCCCCATCGATGTCCTGGGGCAGGTCCATGCGCATGACATCGACAACGCCGCCGAACCGCTCCTCGATCGCTTGCGGCAGTTCGTCGTAGGTACCAACTGCGGCGAACAGGCGGACGACGTCATCCGGCACCTGCGCTGCAAGCTCGTTCCACTTGCCGTCGACCGAGAGCTTGTGGAGCTCCAGGCCCAAATCCTCCAGGCCGTGCGCCGCGAATACCGGCAGGTAGGTGCGAGTGGACCCGTAAAAGCCGACGCGATAGCGAACCCACTCGAACTTCTCCGCCACGGCTGCTTCGGTCGGCCCGGTGGCGAGGAAGCCGCCGCCGGAAATTTCCAGATGCTCGCGCTTGCGGCCGGCTGCCTGCAGGCCCGCCCCGATGCGCTCCATGCAGGTCTCCTCGATGTATTTCTTCGTGCAGAAGCCATGCAGACGAGCGCCATCGGCGATCCGGCCCGCCATGCGCAGCATGTCCGGCCCGACCGCGGCGACGGAGACCGGTATCATCGGGTGCTCGCTCGGTTTCGGCGACCATTCCGGCGTCATCAGGCTGAAATTGTAGTGCTCGCCAGAAAAACTGAGCTTTTCGCCCTTGTCCCAGCAGCGCCAGATCGCCCGGAGCGACTGGATATATTCGCGCATCCGCCCGACCGGATCGCGCCAGGGTACCGAGAAACGGCGCTCGTTATGGCCTTTCACCTGAGTGCCAAGGCCGAGTTCGAAGCGGCCGCCGGAGTTGGTCTGCAGGTCATGGCCGATATTGGCGACGATCATCGGCGAACGGGGAAAGGCAACGGCAATGGAGGTGTTGAGCTTCACCCGCTCGGTCAAGCTGGCGGCGATGGCGAGCGGCATGAACGGATCGTGCGCCAATTCGGACGACGAGACTCCGTCGTAACCGGCGGCCTCGGCCCGTTTGGCGGTCTCGGCGGTCTTGGTCCAGTCATCGGCAGGCAGTTGGGCGAACACGCGCATGGAATTTGGCGCTCCTCGTTTCCACTAGTAAGCGGGCTTTTGCGGTTAAGCGGTTGGCCTTAGCATGACCGGAAAAGAGGAGAACGCCAACATGCCCGATACAGTTGCTTCCACCATCGATATCGACGATTTGCGCCGTCACATCGGCAGCAAGGTTGAGGACTGCGATACCATCACCGCCTGGCCGATGGCGGCCATGAACGCGACGCTAGACCGGAACGAGGCCGTACCGGCGTCCGGCACGCCGATCCCGCAGGGCTGGCACCAGTTCTGGTTCCTGCCGACGACCCGGCCCGGCGAACTTGGTCCGGACGGTGCGCCGACCTCCTCCGGCGTGATCCCGGCAATGCCGCTCCCGCGCCGCATGTTTGCCGGCACCACCTGGACCTTTCATGAGCCGCTCCGCATCGGCGATGAGTGCCGGCGCGAAACGGAGTTGACCGATATTCAGATGAAGAGCGGCACTACCGGTACGTTGGTGTTCGCAACCGTCGCGAGCCGCATCCATGGTCCAAACGGCCTCGCGGTCGAGGAAGAACGCGGCACCGCCTTCCGTGAGGCGGTGGCAGACGGCGGCCAGTCTGCCGCGCCGAAGCGGGAAACCCCACCTGCCGACACGGTGTGGGAGCGCACGCATGTCTGCGACGAAACGCTGTTGTTCCGTTTCTCCGCCCTCACCTTCAACACCCACCGAATCCACTACGATGCCCCCTGGGCGATCAACGTGGAGGGCTATCCGGCGCTGGTCGTGCACGGGCCGCTGTCATCGACGCTGCTGATCAACTTCGTGCGGGACATGAATCCTGGCAAGATCATCAAAACCTATCGCATGCGCGCCCGCGCGCCCCTGTTCGCAAATCAGCCGATCAAGCTGGTGGGCAAGCCGACGGAAAGCGGCTGCGACTGCTGGAGCCTCACCCCGGAAGGGACGATTGCGATGCAGATCAATGTGACGTTCGCCTGATCCCTTCCAGCCGCGCGCCGGAGCGAAATGAATCGGAGACCTTTCGCCGCGCGCCTTTCAGCGGTTACACTTCCCTCGGCGGGTAAGCGGTGAACGACAATGCCGCGCCCGCCCTCACCTAGGGAAAGGAAACGCCTATGCGCAGACTGCTTGCGGGAACCCTGTTCGCGGCAATTGTCGCCACAACAGGCCACGCTGCCATGGCCCAGAAGGCTGGAGGCATCTTAAAGCTCTATCACCGGGGCACGCCGCCCAGCGCCTCGATTCATGAGGAAGCAACCATCTCCACCGTCGCGCCGTTTATGAGCGTCTACAACAACCTGGTCATGTTCGACCAGCATGCCGACAAAAACAGCTTCGAAACCATCGTGCCCGATCTGGCTACCGAGTGGCACTGGAGCGAGGACGGGACGAAACTCACCTTCAAGCTGCGAGAGGGCATCAAGTGGCACGACGGCGAGCCCTTTACCAGCGCCGATGTGAAATGCACCTGGGACCGCATCCAGGGCAAGGACACCGACCGCGCCATGCGGTTCCAGAAAAACCCACGCAAGTCTTGGTACTGGAACCTCAAAGAGGTCACGACCAATGGCGATTACGAGGCAACATTCCATTTGAGCCAGCCGCAGCCGTCTTTGTTGATCCTGCTCGCCGGCGGTCATTCACCGGTTTATCCGTGTCATGTCGATGCGCGCACAATGCGCACCGCGCCCATCGGCACCGGTCCATTCAAGTTCGTCGAGATGAAACAGAACGAAAAAATCGTTTTGGAGAAGAACGAGGAGTACTGGAAAGAAGACCTCCCTTATCTGGACGGGCATGAATGGACGATCGTCCGCAGCCGCTCCACTCGCGTGCTGGGCTTCACGGCGGGCGAATTCGACATGACGTTCGACAGCGACGTCACGATTCCGTTGCGTAAGGACGTCGAAGCACAGGCGCCGGATGCACTCTGCGAGCTCACCTCGACCGCGGTTTACACGAACCTCATGCTGAACCGCGACTCGCCGCCATTCGACAACCCGAAAATCCGCGAAGCCCTGGCGCTGACCATCGACCGCGATGCCTTCAACCAAATCCTCGGCGGAGGCAAGTTTACTCATGGCGGGGCGATGATGCCGCCCCCGGATGGTGTCTGGGGCATGCCGCCGGAAATGGTCGCGGACCTGCCGGGTTATGGCGGCGATGTCGAGGCCGACCGAGCCAAAGGCCGGGAGCTCATGGAAAGCCTGGGTTACGGTCCCGACAACATGCTGAACGTGAAAGTCGCGACCCGGAATATCGCCGTCTATCGCGATCCCGCCGTGATCCTGATCGACCATCTGAAACACGTCCACGTCAACGGCGAACTGGAAGTGATCGAGACCGGCAACTGGTATGGCCGAATCGGACGGAAAGATTATCAAGTCGCGCTCAACCTGACCGGTACCGGCATTGACGACCCGGACGTCAACTTCTTCGAAAACTACTCCTGCGGCTCCCAGCGGAACTACACGGCGTATTGCAACGAGGAACTGAACGCGCTGTTCAAGAAACAGGCCGGCATCCGGGATATCGAGGAGCGGAAAAAGCTGGTCTGGGAGATCGACAAGCAGCTCCAGCTGGACCACGCCCGGCCAGTGATCCACCACAGCAAGTCAAACACCTGCTGGCATCCCCACGTCAGGAACGTCAGCCGTCATGAGAACAGCATCTACAACAGCTGGCGCATGGAGGACTGGTGGCTCGACAAATAGCGCATCGGACAACCAGCCTTACCACGGCAGATAACTGAGGCCCGATTCCGCGACCGACCTTCCTTCCGGGTCCCCCTGTCTTCGGTTGAGGCGCTGCAGTGCGCGGCGGAAGGGAGAACAGTCCTTTCGCCGCGCACGCATATGCCCTTACACTTCCCCGCGCGGGAGGCGGCGATCAGACAAGCCGCTCCGCTCAAACCAAACCGGAAAGAAAAGGGGAACAATGATGCGAAGCGTACTGGCTGCGACCCTGTTCGCGGCAATGCTCGCCGCATGGGGTCATTCGGCCATGGCCCAGAAAGCCGGCGGCATTCTAAAACTCTA
>CAYYSC010000108.1:0-8753 GCA_964474065.1 uncultured Rhodospirillales bacterium
GAGATTCTCCGGAGTGACTGGAGTTCAGACGTGTGCTCTTCCGATCTCCATGCCTACGCGCGGACTGTTGGACCAGGCGGACTGTGTGGTCTTCGTCGGTTGCCGCGCGGGCTCGGTCACAACAGAGCGCTGGCGCTACCCGGACCCGAGCCGCACCCGGATCATCCACATCGACTGCGATCCGGCCACGATCGGCGCGAACTACGATACGGATGTTGCCGTGGTCGGCGATGGCAGGCTGGCGCTGGAGGCGCTGGCCGCGGTGGTCAAGGGCTCCGCCCGGCAGCGCGGCGCCGCCGAACTGGTTGCCGAGATGAAGGAGGACAAGTTCACCTCCTTCGCCAGCCTAGCGGTCAGCGATGACAAGCCGATCCGTCCGGAAAGGCTGGTGGCGACCTTGAACCGGCTGATGGACCCCGACGCCACCCTGGTTTGCGATCCCGGCACGCCCTGTCCCTATTTCAGCGCGTTCTATCAAACGCCGCTCACCGGACGGCGTTTTATCTCTAACCGGGCGCACGGCGCCCTCGGGTATGCGCTGTCGGCAGCGGTCGGCGCCCACATTGGGCGGCCGGAAGTGAAGACGGTGGCGGTGATGGGCGATGGCTCGTTCGGCTTTACCTGCGGCGAACTGGAAACCGTGACGCGCCTCGGCCTGCCGATCACCTTCGTGGTGGTTTCCAACAGCAGCTTCGGCTGGATCAAAGCCGGGCAGCGGCACAGTTTCGGCCAGCGTTTTTACTCCGTCGATTTTACGCGCACGGACCACGCCGCGGTCGCCAGTGCCTTCGGCCTGAAATCCTGGAAGGTGGAGGAGCCCTCTCAATTGGAAAACGCATTGAGAGAGGCGCTGGCCCATGACGGTCCCACGCTGGTTGACGTGATCTGCCAGCCGCTGGACGAGGCAGAGGCGCCGGTCAGCGAATGGATTGCCTGAGCCCATGATCCAGGAGACCACCTGCCTGATCACCGGCGCCGCTTCGGGTATAGGGCGTGCGCTGGCGCTGCGCCTGGCCCGTCCGGGCCTTCGGCTCGTGCTGCATACCCGTAGGAATCGGACCGGCCTGGAGGCGGTTGCCGAGGATGCAAGAGGGCGGGGCGCGGAAACCGTTCTGACCTACGGTGACCTCTCCGACTCCGCCGTATGCCTGGCAGCCGTCGACGCTTGCGGGGGTCGGCTCGACTGGCTGGTGAGCAATGCCGGCTTTTCCAATAGTCGGCGGGTCGCCGATCTGCCGGAAGACGCCGCGCGTGAGGCACACGCGGGTATCACCGATGCCTTTTTCCACTTGATTCGCGCTGCCCAGCCTCTGCTCGCAACCAGTGAACGGGGGAGGGTGGTGGCGGTGAGCTCCTTCGTTGCGCACCGCTTTCCGCCTGGCGGCGATCTGTTCCCGGCGAGCGCACAGGCCAAGGCCGGCCTTGAAGCGCTGGCCAAGGCTTTCGCGGCGGAGATGGCACCGCACCAAGTAACGGTGAATGTGGTTTCGCCCGGTTACATACAGAAGGACCCGGGCGCGCATTCAACCCTGACACCGGAGCGGTTCGCGGAGATGGCGGCGCGCATTCCTTTCGGTCGCCTTGGCGCTGCAAACGAGGTGGCGGCCGCCATCGGATTTCTGCTGCTGCCGGATGCCGCCTATATCACCGGCCAAGTGGTCCACGTGGATGGGGGACTCGGGCTGGGATAAGGCAGCTCTAGTAGTGCACCGGCCCCTCGCGCCAGCGCCGCTTTCTGCCGCCGCACAGCCGGAAAGGGTTGGGCAACCGGTCCGCCGTCTTGCCCAGTCCGGCCGTGGCCTGTCCGAAACGCAGGATATCGGCGATGCGGCCGTTCAGAAATTCCCACGTCTTCCGCTGATCCTCCGAATTGTCGTTCAGCCAGTACACGAGCGTTGCTGAATACACGCCGGCCAGCAGGCCGCGTTTTGTGTAGTAGTTGAAGTCGGTTGAGGTGTCGCCGGCAATCCGCCAGACGGTATCCACGGTCTCAGCTAAGCTTTTCGCGCCGTCTGCAGCGTACCGGGGGTCGGCCAGGAAACGCATACCCTTGGCGATCGCGTCTCGATTCGCCATCTGGCTCTCCAGCCGCACCCGGATGGCGATCGCAATCTTGTCGCGGGTGCGCATGTCTGCGAGGTCGAGCGTCTGCATCTCGGCCTCCATATCCGCATCGGCGATGGCGGCGTGCGCGAGGATGGCGTCGACAGGGCCGCGCGGGAAGGCGCGTTCGGCCTCTGCTTCCGGGTAGCCGAGATCGGCCGCAGCACGCGCCAGCACATCCCGTGTCCATCCTTCGAAACAGATGTGCGGAAGTGCGGCGTCCAGAATTTCCCGCTGGAGCTTGCGGATCGGATCCTCCTCTTGGAGGGCTGCGGCGGCCTCGTCTTCGGGCATGCCGCCCCCGTGCATGGCGTTTTCGTATTCGTCGGTCATCGCGTGGCCCTCCTGTCGCAAGAATTAGCCTTTAGATAGAGCGTAACGGGCGATTTCCTCATCAAAACCGATCCGTGAAAGGTCATTCATCCGCATTGGGTAAAGGATGCCGTCCAGGTGATCCACCTCGTGCTGCAACACGCGGGCCATCATCCCGCTTGCCTCACCCTCCAGGGTGCTGCCGTCTACCGCAAGAGCGCGGAATCGCACCGCCGACCATCGGGGCACCGCGCCGCGCAGGCCGGGAATGGAAAGACAGCCCTCCCACCCCGTGACCTTCTCCTCGCCGATCGGCTCCAGCTCCGGATTGATGAGTGCGGTGATTTGCACGGCGGGCTCACTGCCTTCGCGCCGCTGGTCCGGTACAGAGATCAGGACGACCCGCTGGCTTTCATGGATTTGTGGTGCCGCCAAGCCGATACCGCCCGAATCAACGAGCGTTTCATGCATGTCCCGGATGAGTTCCTGAACCGACGCGAGGTCTGCAACGGGCTCGGCCTTTTGCAGGAGCACCGGATGGCCCATACGGGCGATTTTGCGGATAGCCATAGCGGGTTGTCCTCTGCGCTTTGTATCCTCATGTAGCATGAAGTGGATTGAAACAATGCCCGCAAGCGAGTAAACAGCGGCCAATCGTGGCGAGAAGTCGCCATGTTTTTCTGACATCACCATTCTCAAAAGACGGAGTGATCAGCCCCCGTGCAAGTGACCGTTCGCGACAACAACGTCGATCAAGCCCTTCGCGCCCTGAAAAAGAAACTGCAGCGTGAAGGGGTGTTCCGCGAGATGAAACTGCGCCGTTCCTATGAAAAGCCGTCGGAACGGCGGGCACGGGAAAAAGCCGAAGCGGTCCGCCGTCACCGGAAGCTGATGCGCAAGCGCATGGAGCGCGAAGGCTACTAGCTGCTGCCCGACACCGGTCCTTCGTGGCCGGCATTCGGATTAACGGACACCGGCCCTCCGCGGCCGGTGTTTGCATTAGGAGCCGAATACGGCAGAATTCCCGCCAAAGCATTCCAACCCGGGCGGGAGTTGTTCCTCAATGACATGGCGGTTCGGTGTCGACATCGGTGGCACTTTCACAGACGTGGCGCTAATCGACGAGGTCTCCGGCGCGATCGGTGTGGCCAAGACCCCGACTACGCCCGAGGATTTCGGCCGTGGTGTTCTGAATGGTGTGAACGAGGCACTGGCCAAGTATGGCATGCCCGCGACCGAGGTCACACTGCTCTCGCACGCCACCACAGTGGTGACCAACGCGCTGTTGGAGGAGAAGGGCGCCCGCATCGCGCTTGTCTCGACGCGCGGTTTCCGGGACTTATTGGAGTTGCGCCGCTCTGCGCGGGCCGATCTTTACGACCTTTTCCAGGACCCGCCTGCCGTGCTGGTGCCCCGCCAGCGGCGGCTGGAAGTGACGGAGCGCATCGGTGCGGACGGCTCCGTGGTCGTGGCCTTGGCGACGGACGAACTCGCGGCACTGATCGATCAGTTGAAGGCGCTCGATATCGAGGCTGTGGCGGTCTCCTTTCTTTTCTCCTTCCAGAACAGTGCGCATGAGAAGGCGGTTGGGGAGGCGATCCGGGCTGCCCTGCCGGGCGTCCCGGTATTCCTCTCCTCCGAGGTACTGCCGGAAATCCGCGAATTCGAGCGGACCTCCACCACCGCCGTTTGTGCCTATGTCGGACCGATTTTGGAAAGCTATCTCCGCCGGTTGGAAGAAGCCACGCAGTCGCTCGGCCTTCCGGATTTGTTGGTGATGGGTTCGGCGGGCGGCGTGCTGGACGTGCCAGGAGCGCTGGCCATGCCTGCGGCCGCGGTAGAGTCCGGTCCGGCGGCCGGGGTGATTGCGGCCCAGCTCATCGGCAAACAGCTCGGCAAGCCGAACCTGCTTTCCTTTGACATGGGCGGCACCACGGCCAAGGCATCGTTGATCGAGAATGGCCGGGTCGAGACGACGGCGGAATACGAGGTCGGCTCGTCCGCCAGTCAGAGCCGCTGGCTGCACGGCACCGGCCATCCGATTCGCGTGCCGGTGATCGACTTGGCGGAGGTCTCTGCGGGGGGCGGCTCCATCGCTTGGATCGATCCGGCGGGCGCGCTCAAGGTCGGGCCGCACAGCGCCGGGGCGGTGCCGGGGCCGGTTTGCTACGGCCAGGGCGGCGTCAGGCCCACCATCACTGACACCAACCTGCTGCTCGGCTATCTGGATGCCACCTCGCTCCTCGGCGGCACGCTTCCAATCGATTATGCTAGCGCCGAGAAGGCAGTGTGGCAGCAAATTGCCGAGCCGCTTGGCCAGACCGTGGAGCAGGCGGCTGCCGGCGTTCTCGCCATTGTCAACAACGCCATGGCGGAAGCGTTGCGCATGGTGTCGGTCGAGCGCGGTCATGATCCGCGCGACTTTGCCATGGTTGCCTTCGGCGGCGCTGGGCCTCTACACGCCTGCGCGCTGGCGGACGAGCTGGATGTTCCGGAGGTGATCGTGCCGCCAATTCCAGGGGCGTTTTCGGCGTTGGGCCTTGTCGGCGCCGATATCCGGCGGGACTACGCGCGCACGATCTACGCCCCGCTGGATTCTCTGACGCCGGAGCATCTGGCGGAGATCTGGGCAGAGATGGAGGCGGAGGGCCGGCAGACGCTGGCCGCCGCCAGAGTGCCGGAGGACCGCTGCCAGCTGCTGCGCCAGGCGGACCTGCGCTATGGCCGCCAAGCTTATGAACTGACCGTGGACGCACCTGACGGGGCGGTGACGGCGGCGACGCTGGCAGCGATGGCCAGTGGCTTCCATGCCGCGCACGAGCGAACTTACGGCCATAAGAACGAGGCTGAGCCGGTGCATGTCGTGACCTTGCGGCTCTCCGCGGTGGGCCTGCTTGGCGATCCCCATTTCGCCGAGGCAACGGGCGAGGGTGACAGCTTGAAATCGGAGCGCCCGGCCTGGTTCCCCTCTAACGGGCGGGTGACGACGCCAGTGCATGATCGTGCCCGTTTGGCTGCTGGACAGACCCTCGACGGTCCCGCGATCGTTGAGTCACTTGATTCCACGCTCGTCGTCTCGCCCGGCTGGCAGGGCCGTGTCGATGACGCCGGCTTTATTCGTCTGACGAGGGTCTAGTCCCATGACCACCAAATTCGATCCGGCCACTTTCGAGGTCACCAAGAACAGCCTTCTCAAGATTGCCGAGGAAATGAAGATCGTCCTCGCCAAGACGGCCTATTCACCCATCCTGAAAGTGGCGGGCGACTATTCCTGCGGCGTGTTCGATGTGGCCGGCAACATGGTGGCGCAGGGACCAGACCTGCCGATCCATCTGGGCTCGATGCCGGATGCGGTGCGGGCTGTGGTGCAGGTTTTCGGCGACGACGTTGCGGAGGGTGACGTCTTCATCCACAACGACCCTTATTTCGGCGGTTCGCACCTGCCCGACGTGAACGTGGTCAGCCCCGCTTTCTATAAAGGCGAACTGCTGGGCTACTGTTGCGTCCGCGCGCACTGGCCGGATGTCGGCAGCGCGACACCCGGCTCCTATGGCGCCGTTACCGAGATTTACGGCGAGGGCTTGCGCCTACCGCCGGTGCGGTTGTACCGCGAAGGACAGATCGACCGGAATATCGAGGCGATCATCATGGCCAACGTGCGGACACCGGAGGAACGCATCGGCGATCTGCGTGCCCAGGTGGCCGCCAACCGTCGCGCCTGCCAGCGTCTCGGTGCGCTTGCCGAAAAGCAAGGGGCGGAGGGACTCAAGGCGATCATGGCCGAAGTGATGGACTACTCGGAACGGATGATGCGCCTGATGTTGCAAAAGCTGCCGGACGGCGAGGCGTATTTCGAGGATTTCTGCGACGGCGACGGGATCTTAGAGGACGGCGAGGGCGATGATGCCGTCTTCTGGATCCGTATGAAGATCGTGAAGAAAGGCGAAACCATCACGGTGGATTTCGCCGGGTCCGATCCGAAAGTGCCGGGGCCGATCAATGCGCCGCTGAGTGTCACCGCGAGCGGCGTCTACTGTGCCCTCAAAATGGTAGTGGACCCGACGAGTTTGATTCCACCCAATTCCGGAGCCTGGCGGCCGATCACGGTGACGGCGCCGAAGGGTTCGGTGGTGAATGCGGAATTCCCCTCGCCGGTGGTTTATGCGAATCATGAGATGAGCCACCGGGTGTGCGATATGACGTTCGGCGCGCTCAGCGCATTCATGCCGGATAACGTCATGGCCTGCAGTCAGGGGACCAGCGCCATTGTCACCTTCGGCGGAGAGGACCCGCGCAATGGCAATCGTTATGTCTCCTACGAGACAATCAAGGGTGGTACCGGCGGGCGGCCAGGGAAGGATGGCATCAACGTGGTGGCCGCCGGCATTTCCAACACCATGAATACTCCCATCGAAGTGTTGGAGATGAGCTTCCCGCTTCGGGTGGACTATTACGAGATCACAGCGGACAGCGGTGGCAAGGGCCAGTGGCGCGGCGGTTGCGGCGCGAAGCGGGCGTGGACCGTGCTCGGTCACGATAGCCGGGCGACCGTGTGCTTCGAGCGGACACGGTCAGCACCGTTCGGCATCTGTGGCGGAGAGGCAGGTGCGCCCGCCCGCATTCTATTGAAGCTGCCGGATGGCCGCGAGCGGAGCCTGTGCTCCAAGGGTGCGTTTGACGCGCCAGCGGGTAGCCAGGTGCTGATTGAGGCGCCCGGCGGTGGCGGCTATGGCAGCGTGGAAGCCCGGGCCCAGGCCGCGGTGCAGGCGGATGTCTCGGATGGCTACATCAGTGGCTAGCCGGGAAAGCCTTGGACGGCGACGCGCTATCCAAGGCGGATCTCTCTCGGGCTTTGCCGCTCAGAACAAAGCCGGCGCAGAGTAACACATGGCGATAAGCGCCGTGCCCAGCAGCGTCCATTTCACCATGCGGGTTGAGCTGTCCATTCCGTAACGTTCTCTCAACGGCTGCATGACCGTGTATCCCTTTTTGGTTGTGTATCCATCTTATAGCATACTTTTACGATAGCCGGCCATACAATTTTTACGATGAATGAATATCAAGATATAGCTTTTGGGCGAAAAATTGAAGGCAAAATCGGGCCGCACACGGGCACTTGAACGGATCTCCCCAGGTGATGCCGGCGGCGGTTCGCTAGATGGGGTTGGTAGGCTGGTCGGCCTCGGGCATGATCGGGGCAAATCTTGATGAAGGAGTGCCGGATGGTGACCCTGCCTTTGGCGGATGATCTGACTTTTGGGTTGCACACGCGATTGGCGAACCCGGCCGAGGCGCGCAATTTGGTTCGCTTGGCCGAGGATGGCGGCTTTTCCGGGATCGCTGTCGGGGACCATTTGGCTTTTGCCTTGCCGATCCTGGACCCGTTCGTTCAACTCGCGCAGGTCGTCACGCTGTCTGAAAAGTTGAATGTCTACACGTCCGTCTACCTGCTGCCGCTGCGGCATCCGACGCCGGTGGCGAAGCAGGCGGCGACGCTCGACCTGATCAGCGGCGGCCGGTTCATTATGGGACTGGGCGTCGGCGGCGAGTTTCCGGGAGAGTTTGCGGCCGCCGGAGTGCCACACAATCAGCGCGGCGCCCGCTTGAACGAGGGCATCGACGTTCTGCGCAAGCTTTGGACCGGCGAGCCGATCAGCCACGAAGGCCGGTTCTTTTCCTTTCCGGAAACCCAGATGTTGCCGAAACCGGCCCATCCCGGCGGCCCGCCGCTCTGGGTCGGTGGGCGCAGCGCCGCGGCGCTGGAGCGGGCAGGAACGCGCTGCGATGGCTATATCAGCTACGTGGTCACGCCAGACCGGTTCCGGCGCGCGCTGGAAACCATCGGCCGCCACTACCAGGCGAGCCGGCGGGAACTGGCCGAATATGGCACGGCGCACCTGCTGTTCATGCGCCTGGGCCCCACCTACGATCAGGCGTTTGAGGACGCGAACCGGTTGCTTTCCAAGCGTTACGCCATGGACTTCTCTGAGCCGACCAGGCGCTATGCCGCTCTAGGTTCGCCAGCGGACGTGGCCGCGTTTATCGACGCCTTCTACCAAGCCGGTTGCCGTCACATCGAAATCGATTTCCTTGGCACGGCCGAAGAGCGCGATGCGCAGATTGAGCAGTTCGGCAAGGAGGTTAAACCGCTTCTCAATTACGGCTGATTTTCCCTTGTTACAGAAGCGGGAGGTTTGCCTCTGGCCGTTGCAGATGATAGGCGCCAGGTTCTTTCATGATCCGATCCGGCATCCGTCGAAGGAGCAGGCAGTATGGCGCCGCATTCCCCCACTCTCGTTATAGCCTTCGAGGCGGACGATACCCGCCGCCGCTTGATC
>CAYYSC010000109.1:0-8731 GCA_964474065.1 uncultured Rhodospirillales bacterium
CTGCCAGGATTGGCCCTCGCCAACTCGGTGGCCTCCTGGACGCGTTCTTCAGTCGGCGGATGCGTGTCAAGGTAGCTGAAGCCCCGAGGCGCCTCGTCGCGAAGCTTCGCAAGCAGGTCAGCCTCCCGACCCATTTTATCCAGGAAATCGGCCATCCCCTGCGCGTCATAGCCGACCCGGCTCAGATAGCGGATTCCCAGTTCATCAGATTGGAGTTCCTGGCTCCGGCTGTAGCTTGCCAGCGCAGTCTGCGCGACCGTACCCGCACCCTGCGCAACTACTTGCCCAGCGCCCCCGCCCAGAAAGATATCGGCCAGAATCGCCGCCCCTGTAACACCCAGATTCGCCCCGACAGCGGCACTATAGCGGTTGGCGGCGTGACGGGCGGTGACGTGGCCGATCTCATGGCCGATCACGCCGGCCAATTGGTCCTCAGTATCGGCGAGGGCCACTAACCCGCGCGTGACGTAGACATACCCGCCTGGCAGGGCAAACGCGTTGATGATGTCGCTGTCGAGAACCGTGAAGGTCCACTTCAGATCGGGAAGCTCCGACTCAGCGGCCAATTCCTGACCGAGCGCGCTGACATAGTTCTGGATTCGAAGATCTTCGTACTCGCCACCGAACTGGGCGAGAATTTTCTGGTGCTCCTGCGCGCCGATCTGAATTTCTTCTTCCGGCGACATGAACGGGGTGAATTCGCTTTCTCCGGTGGCCGGATTGGTTGTGCAAGCCTGCAGCAACGGCAGGCTCAATACCAAGGCAGCAACCACGAAAAGCGGGCGAAAGCGGTGGGCGATGGCTCGCAAAGTCATGGGTCTAATCACCTCAATACCTCGATCAGCGCGTCATGATCGGCGCGGATGGAGGGGCCATTCAACTGGAAAACCCACCCTCTGACCCGGATGGTCCGGCCTACCAATGCGCGGATTCCTTTTCTTCCGTCGGCAAAATTCCGCAGGTGACGGCTTTCGATCACTATGGTGAAGTCCGTCCGCCAGTCCTTTCCGAAATTGATGTAGGCAGTACGGCCGCCAGCCGAAACGCTTTCGACCCTGCCTTCCACCAGTCGAAAGCCCGTGGTACCCCGCCCAAACGCCGCAGCTGGCCGCACCGCGTAATGCGGCGAGGCCCACAGGCCCAACCCGGCCGCTCTTGCCGCCGCTTCCAAGGCAAGCATCCGTTCCGCCAACGCCTGATCCCGGACGGTCGTGTAAACGCGCGCAGCGCCCCGCGCGAGCAGTTCTGCCTGGATCCAAAGTTGCGGGGCGCCATCACGGTGGACCAAGGTTGCGTGAGCCAGCCAGTCGCCGTGACGATCGCGGGATTGCGGCCCCATAAAAAGGCGCAGCTTCCGCCCGGACGCCAACTCCTTCAGCGCCCGCCTAGCCTGCTCGCTGTAGGGTTGCTGGCCTTGCTCTGGCCAAAGCCCCGCAAGGCGGAGCGTACCCGCTCCCTCGGCCAAATGAAGCCGCGCTGGGCCGGTCACGGCCTCCACGGTCACCAGCGGGCCCTCTTCCAACATATCGAGGGCGTCGAGGCCAGGCACTCTTGCAACTGCCTCCTCCGCCCTGGCTGCTTGGGCAGCGAGTCCGACTGCCAGGATCATCACGACTTTCGGAAGGAAAGACCGGTACAAAATTCTGGCGAACGTCAATAGCATGCGGCAAAAGCCTTTCCGTGCCGATGGCGTCAGTCCGACAATATCATGGAATATCCTTTGAGCCCTGATCGTAGCATCTCCAGCAACATCCGCCGTGACCTGTTCCCGCCCATCGAACCTTATGCGGAAGGTTGGCTGCCGGTTGGTGACGGGCACCTGCTTTATTGGCAAGAATGCGGCAATCCGGCGGGCATACCCGTAGTTTTCCTGCATGGGGGGCCTGGCGCGGGCTGCATCGCTGCTTACCGGCGCTTTTTCGATCCAGCGCGCTGGCGGGTCATCCTGATCGACCAGCGCGGGGCGGGACGTTCGCGCCCGGCTGCCGAAACGCACGCGAACACCACCCAGCATCTGGTCGCCGATCTCGAGGCGTTACGGAAAGCGCGGAACATTACGCGCTGGGCCGTGTTCGGCGGTTCCTGGGGCAGCACGCTCGCTTTGTCTTACGGTCTGTCCTTCCCTGAACGCTGCCTCGGCTTCATTCTTCGCGGCGTGTTTCTCGGAAGCCAGGGTGAAATCGACTGGTTCATGCACGGCATGGGCAAGTTTTTTCCGGAAGCCGCACAGGAGTTTCTCGCGCCCATCCCGGAACGGGAGCATAGCGACCTGCTGGAAGCCTATTGGGCCCGGTTGATCCATCCCGATCCGGCAATTCATCTGCCCGCCGCTCGAGCGTGGACGCGATACGAAAGCCGATGCTCGTCGCTTCGGTCGCGCGGCAACGACGGCCGCCTGACGTCGGACCGGTTCGCTCTCACCGTTGCGCGTCTCGAAGCTCATTATTTCCGCCACGATTGCTTTCTTGCAGCGGACGAACTGGTTCAGGGCGCGAGCGCCACGGGGCACCTGCCGTGCACCATCATTCAGGGGCGCTATGACTTGGTCTGTCCTCCCGTTTCCGCCCAGCGCCTTGCCAGAGCGTGGCCCGCCGCCTGTCTCGAAATGGTCGAGGAGGCCGGCCATTCCGCGCTGGAGCCGGGCATTCGCGCCGGCCTGGTTCGCGCCACGGAGCGCCTGGCGGAAGCGCTGGCCTGATTTCCCGCTCAGCGCGGGGCCAGCGTCTCTTCCGGCGAAGCTGCGGGCTCCGAACCGAGGATATGGATCTGATGCCAAACGGCGAAAAATAGCAACGCCCAGGCTGCCTGCCCTGCCCGCTTGTCGCTGGCCGCGAATAGCGCCGGGATGGCTTTTGGGCGGCAAAGCGATTGTACGCCCGCCTGACCGGCCACCAATTCGGCAAGACGCGGCCCGCGATCCCTGATCCACTCGGCCACCGGCACGGAAAAGCCGCGTTTGCGTTCGAACGCGCCGAAACCCGGCGCCAATTTCTCGAATAATTCCCGCAAGAGCCACTTCCCCATACGGCCTTGTACCTTCAATCGATCGGGAAGACGGAAAGCGAACTCGGCAACCACCGGATCAAGATAAGGCGTCCGTCCTTCCAGACCATGCGCCATCAGGCAACGGTCCAGCTTGGTGAGCAGGTCCTGCGGCAGCCAGTCGGCACAGTCCACCGCTTGGACAACCTGCAGACGGCTCCTTCCGGGCCGGTCCGCAACAATTTCCGCGGACTGAATGCCATCGCGCCAACCCTGGTCGTCGCTTCTCAGAATCCCCAGGCCATCCATCATCCCGCGTGCCCGCAAGCGCTTGCCGCCACGCCACCAGGGACGCATGGCCGCGCGGTAGCGTCCGTATCCACCGAAGAGTTCGTCTCCGCCCTCGCCGGTAAGGACAACCTTCTGTTCTTCTGCGGCCACAGCGGCAAGCTTATAGGTCGGCAGAGAAGCGTAGTCGGCACACGGATCATCAAGCGCCGCGGCAACGGGCGAAAGCAGGCGCCAGAAATCCTCGCTGCCAAACGTCACTTCGAGGTGATCGGCTCCGAACCGGCGGCCAATGGCGGCCGCGGTCTCGCCTTCGTCGTGCACGCCAGTGCCCGGAAATCGAGCAGTGTAGGTGCGCACCGAACGGCCGGTTTCCCGCGCGATGAGCGCCAGCAAAACACTGGAATCAATGCCGCCCGAAAGGAACATGCCGTAGCCAACGTCGCTTTGCAGGTGAACGGCCACACTATCCGCCAGAACCTCGCCGACACGCTCCACTGCCGACGCTTCCACGAGAGGACAGGGCGCTCCATCCGGCAAGGCCGCCCGCCGGGCGCGCGAGACGATGTGCCCGCCCTCCACCACGATCAATTCACCCGGCAAAAGCCGCTGGATGCCCTCAAAGATGGAGGCGCTGCCCGTGGTAAACTGCAATTGCAGCAATTCCTCCGCCCTGCCTTCGGCGAGTTGCGGCGTAACCAATCCGGACTTGATCAGTGCCGCAGCCTCGGAGGCGAAAGCGAAGCCCTCCGCCGTTTCCGCATAATAAAGGGGCTTGATCCCGAACGGATCCCGCGCCAGCAACAAACGTCCGCGCGCCGGATCATGCAGAGCGATTGCGTACATGCCGCGGAGCCGGCTTAACCCTGCCTCCTGCTGCTCCGCATAGATAGCCAGCGGCAATTCGCAATCGGAGGCGGTCCGTAATTGGCTGGGGTCGATCAGGTCTCGTAGCAACCGATAGTTGTAAATCTCTCCGTTAGCCACGAGCGCCTGGCCAAGCGTATTAGAAAGCGGCTGGTCGCCGCTCAGAAGGTCGATAATCGCGAGCCGCGTTTGCACCATGCCGATGTCTGCACCAAAATAGGTTCCGCTGCCATCCGGCCCCCGGTGCGCCAGTGCATCCGCCATCGCTCCCAACAGTTCCGGATCGGGCGGCTGCCCATCCCGGCGCATGAACCCCGCGATCCCGCACATTCAGCCGCGAACCCGCTCGAAAAACTCCAAATACCTGCCAACCACCGCTTCTTCGGTAAAAGATGCGCGATAGACGGCTTCGCCGGCCGCTTTCATTGCGGCGGCGCTGGCGGGATCGCTGAGAAGCGTTTCGATCGCAGACGCCAGCGCGCCGTAATCCTCGACCGGTACGAGCAGGCCGGTCTCGCCATGCTGTATCAATGTTGATGGCCCGGCGGTATCGGTGGCTATCACAGGCACACCATGGGCCAAGGCTTCGATCACCACGTTGCCAAGGGGCTCCTGACGGGAGGGACAAACGAAAAGATCACAGGCCCGGTAAAGGGCGGCCATGTCCTGTCGCCATCCCAGCCAGCGCACCCGGTCGGCTACGCCCATCGCCTCGGCCAAGCGGCGCAGTTCATCCTCTTCCGGGCCGCTGCCTGCGAGCCACAGCACTGCGTCCGGTATCGTCTCGAGTGCCGCCAAGAGGACATCGAAGCCCTTTCGCCAGTGCAGCCGGCCTGCGGCCAGTAGCAGGGGGGCGTCTTCGGGGGTGTCGTGGGCTTCCCTCGGTTCTGGCGGCAGCGGCTTGGCATCGACGAAGTTCGGGAGGCAATGTACCCGTTCCCGCGGCCAGCCTTGCTGAACCAGATAGTCACAGAGGCTCTGAGTATTTCCAATTAGATGGTCGAAGCCGCGGTAATATTTGGTATTATAATAACCACCCAATCGGGCGACGGTCACGCCATAACGTTTGGGCGCCATTATGGCTGCCCGACTCATCCAGGCGAGGGTGACGTCCGGCCGGAACTGCGCCGCAACGCGTCGCAACTGCCAGGACGTCCAGAAATCCATCCGGCCACCGAAGGAATGCTCACTCAACTCCGTATCGAGCTTCCGCAAGCGCGCCCGCCGCGCCGGGTTCTTACGAATGGCCAAGTGCTGATGCACGCCGGCCCGTGCCAGCGCCGCTGCGAGTCGTTCGAAAAATGCTTCCGCCCCTCCATGATGAGCGCCGGCCATGACCTGTAGCAAGCGCAGCGATCCTGGATTCACGGGTGGCACTCCCACGGGCGGCTCCTATATGGTGCGCGGAAGCTGGCGAAGGAGGCGACGATGGGTTTTGGAGCGTGGTCGGAAGATCGCGGCACAATTAAGGTAAGCGGCGCAGAGGCAGAGTCGTTTCTGCAAGGGCTGATTTCCAACGATATCACCAAGGCGGAGCCCTCACGGGCAATCTATGCAGCACTCCTAACGCCTCAGGGAAAATTTCTCCACGACTTCTTCATCATCCGGTGGGAAGAAGGATACTTCCTTGACTGCGCGGCAGACCGGCGGGCCGACCTGATGACGCGGCTGAAACGCTACAAGCTGCGCTCCAAAGTCGATTTGGCAGACAAAAGCGAAGAGTGGCGCACGGGAATTGCCTGGGGCGAAGACGCACTGACCGCCCTGGGGTTGCCCGCGCAAGCGGGCGCTGCAGTACCGGCAGGCGAAGGCGTCGCCTACACGGACCCGCGCCACCCCGCCCTCGGCGCCCGGCTGCTCGTTCCCGCTGCGGTAGCCTCCGCACAAGCGGCGCCAGACGGACTGGAGCCAGCCGACCCTGCCAGCCACGATCTGCTGCGGGTCTCGCTAGGAATCGCGGACGGGGCGCGCGATCTGGAAATGGACAGGTCCTTCCTGCTGGAAAGCGGGTTCGATGAACTGAACGGCATCGACTGGAACAAGGGCTGCTATGTTGGGCAGGAAGTGACGGCACGCACCAAGTACCGGGGGCTTGTTCGCCGGCGACTTACCCCTGTCGACATCCATGGACAGCCGGAAAACGACGATCGCAAGATTATGGCCGATGGCAAAAACGTTGGGGAACTGCGTGCCCTCTACGATGGCAAGGGGCTGGCCCTTTTGCGGCTCGAGGCGCTAAACAATGAGTCAACTCTTACCTGTGGCGGCGCAAACTTGGCACCCCATGTTCCAGATTGGTGGCAATTGCCGGAAGCAGCGGCTGAGTAAGGCTACTGGCTACCTGTATTTCCACACCCAGATCCGGTCGTGCATTTCCCTCCGAACTTACGGTGGAGCACTGACTGAAATAATTTTACTTAATTTGCTCTTTCAGGAGAGAGGATTCCATGTCGTTAAATCTCGATTTGCTGATGGAAACGGCAGCACGCGAGCCGCTACAACTTCCGCTCGACCTGTTTTACTTCGTCCGTCATGGGGAGACGGCGGGAAATGCTGGCGGCATTGTCCAGTTCCCGACAGCGCCGCTTAACACCGCGGGAATGGCACAGGCGTGGCGCGCCGGCAAGCTGATGCAAGATGAACCGGTCACGCACGTGGTCGCCAGCACTTTCATGCGCGCTTATCAGACAGGCTTGGCCGTCGCGCGGGCCACGCACACCCACCTCTCCGTCAGCCAGGATCTTGTCGAGCGCCGCTTCGGATATCGGATGGGCATGGCGAACCATGACTTGGATTGGGCGGATCACCCCCGCGGCGGCGAAAGCATGCAGGAATTCATCGACCGCACCCGCCTTGGCTTGCTGGAATCCTTTGCCAAGGGGCCGGTGCCAGCGGTTGTCGCCCACGGCGGCAATCTGCGCGTTATTGCCGCAAGTCTGGGCACCGATCTGCCGGACGGGTCGGTCGGGAACGCGACGCCGCTGAAATTCGAACGGATTGACGGACGATGGACGCTGACATTCGTGGGTGGCCCGGAGGCCCGAACCTCTACAGAAGCGGCCGACAAGGTCGCCGTTTCCTGATACCTTATGACGCGGTGGCACCCGGGCCGGCATGATGCCGGACCGGATGCCATTTCAACGCCCCCGGGCCGCATTTTGCCCGCGGCCCGACGTATTGAGGGCGATTGCCATTTTGGCGCTAGGGGGTCATGCCAGACGGTGCCCCAAAGCCGCGCTGAGGCTGCAAGTCGACCTTGAACAAAGACGTGTTGTCAACGTCCCGCAGGTCAACGGTCATCACACCGGTATCCCCGGCAATCTGCACGTGGCCATAGAATTGGAGTCCGGCTGACGGCGGCAGGTTACGCTCGCCAGCCGGGTCCTTGGAGAATTTTACCTGCGGTCCGAAGGTGTTGTCCATGGCGCCGGGACCAAAGCTGCCGGCATGAATCGGGCCCGAAACAAACTCCCAAAACGGGTTGAAGTCCTGGAACTGCGCCTTGTTCGGGTCGTAGTAATGGGCGGCGGTGTAATGAACGTCCGCGGTTAGCCAGACCGTATTCTGCACATTGGCCGCCTTCATGAATGACAGCAATTCTGCAATATCGTGCTCGCGGCCGAGAGCCGGACCGTCGCCGTTGGCACCATTCTCAAACGCTTCCTTGCCATCGCGCACAATGATGCCGATCGGCATGTCGGAAGCGATCACCTTCCAGGTGGCGTTGCTGTTCACCAGTTCGCGCTTGAGCCAGTTCAGTTGTTCGCGGCCTAGAAAATCCGTTGCCGCGCTGCGCTCTTCCTGGCGGTTGCGGGAGTTGTCGCCACGGTAAGTCCGCATATCAATCACGAACACGTCCAATAGCGGGCCGTAGGAAACCTTGCGGTAGACGCGGCCCGGTTCCGCCCAGGTCTGCGCCGTCGGCATGAACTCGTGAAAAGCCTGGTTGGCGCGCGCGGAAAGCAGCGCGACACTTTTCACGGCGTACCGGTCGTCCGCCAGGAGTTCGTTCGGGTACCAGTTGTTAACGGTCTCATGGTCGTCCCACTGCGCAATCGTCGGCACGTGTGCCATCATCGCGCGGTAGTTGGCATCCATAAGGTTGTACTTGTAGTTGCCGCGGAATTCATCGAGCGTTTCAGCGACCTTGGTTTTTTCCTCGATCAGGACATTCTTCCAAACGGTGCCATCGTTCAGTTCAACTTCAGCCTTCATCGGACCATCGGCATAGATGCAGTCGCCGGAGTTGATGAAGAAGTCCGGGTTGTGGTCCAGCATGGTTTTGTAGCCTCGCATGCCGCCCCAGGCCTCGTTGATGCCCCAGCCTTGGCCAGCCGTATCGCCGGTCCAGACGAAGCTGATATCCCGCTTTGCCGTCGGCGCGGTGCGGATGCGGCCGGTTACCGGCTCCGACGTGGCCTTGTCGTCGTCCAGGCTGACGAAGTGGACCCGGTAGTGCACGTCCTGCCCAGATTCGAGCCCGTTCAGCACCATCTTGGCCGTGTAATCGCTATTGCGCAGCGCATGCGGCCCCGGGACCGTTCGGGCGTTCTTGAAATCCTCGGTTGAGGCGATTTCGATCATCATCCGGGAA
>CAYYSC010000110.1:0-8685 GCA_964474065.1 uncultured Rhodospirillales bacterium
ACGAAATCGCCCTGCTGCATGCCGAGCCCGGAAAGCCCGTTGGCGAAGCGGTTCGAGCGCTCCGCCATTTCGGAGTAGGAAATCTCCTGCACCGTCTCGCCATCACCGGACACGGCGATCACCGCGGTCTTGTCGTGGTCTTGCCCTTGCCGGTCGATGACATCATAGGCGAAGTTGAAATCCGCCGAGATCTCCGGCCGGTAGTTCTGCACCGCGCTTTGGTAGCTGCGGTCGATGTTCATGAAGTCGTACAGATAGGGCTCGGACATCAGGGCGGCTCCCGGACACATTCTTGGCAGTTCGGCTCGTTCCTGGCAGCTTTCATCACCGCCAACGGCTTGTAAAGCCAGAGACGGCTAGCGCGGGCGCGGTGTCAAATGCCGGGCATCCGGCGCGGCGCGGTGGTCCATGGCGCGCAGGATGGCGGCGTTCATCAGGTAGACACTCATCACCGCTGTCAGCTCCATCAGGCCCCTCTCGCCCCAGCGCCGGCGCACGGCATCGAAGGTTGCGTCCGTCACCTTGCGCTCCTCCAACAGTTCGCGGCCATAGCGGATGATGGTGGCCTCGTCCTCGGTCAGCCCATTGACCGGACCGAAGGTTTCGACGGCGCGGATCGCCTCCTCCCGCGTGCCGGCGGCGAGCCCGAGCCTGACGTGCGCGTTCCAGATGAAGTCGGCATCGGCCGCCCGCGCGGAGAGGCAAATGGCGAGTTCCGTCTCTGCGTCGGTGAGCGAAGTCTGGTAGCGCAGGTGCTCGACCAGGTCTGAGAGCTTCTCCCCTGCCTTGCCGGCATAGGTCAGGTAGCTGCTCGGCGGCGGCAGGTTGCCGCGAGTCCGCTCGATATGGCGGATGGACGCGCGGGTCTCTTCCGGGAAATCTTCGGCGTCGGCGGGGAAGGGCAGGCGGGGCATGGGCGGTTTCCTCTTGCTTGGATGAAAGCGACTCTGCCTCGTTGCCTGTGAAAAGGAAATGACCGGGCCGCGCCTTTCCGGCTACGCTTTGGGAAAAGGAGAAACGCCCATGCCTTTCTACGAACACGGGTCCACCCGCATTTATTATGAAGAGGCCGGGTCCGGCTTTCCGCTCCTCGTCATTCCCGGCGGCGGCCTGAACGGAACGATTGACGGTCTCGATGCGAGTCACCCCTTCAATCCGCTGCGCGAATTCTCGGACGAGTACCGGGTGATCACGCTTGACCAGCGCAACGCCAACGGCGGCCAGTCCAGCGGTCCCCTGGAAACCGAGCGCCCCTGGGATTCCTATACCGACGATCATCTCGGCCTGATGGACCATCTGGGCATCGATCAGTTCCTGCTGCTCGGCTTCTGCATCGGCGGGCCGATGAACTGGAACATCCTGCAACGCGAGGGCGACCGAATTGTCGCCGCCGTCATGACACAGCCGAGCGGCCATCGCACTTCGATGCCCGATCAGTTCTTCGAGCGGAACATCACCGGCTGGGCGCCTGGGCTCTGCGAGGCTCGGGAGGACGTATCGATGGCCGAATGCGAGGCCTTCCTCGCCAGCATGTACCGCACAAACCCCGATTTCGTCTTTACGGTCAGCCGCGATTTCGTACGCCAGTGCCAGACGCCGGTGCTCGTCCTACCGGACGATATCGATCCCCACCCCTATGAAGTGGCGATGGAGTCGGCGATGCTGGCGCCGAACGCCCAGGTGAGCATGTATCCCTGGAAAGAGCCGCCCGAGCGCATTCCACTCGCCGTCCGCCATATCCGAACGTTCCTTCGCGCGCATTGCCCGCAGGGAAGCCGTTGAGCGGCGGTTTTTCCGAAAACTCGCGGTGAAGGCCATCTCGCCATGAACATCGGCTACAGCATTCCGAGCAACCAGGGGGTCGAAGACCCGACTGCCTTGGTCGAACTGGCGCGGCTCGCGGAACGGCTCGGCTGCCACAGCGTCTGGGCGAGCGAGCATCTGTTCCACTCGGCCTATGTGGCCGACCGGCTCGGCGATCTGCCGTATTGGGACCCGCTTACCATCCTCACCGCCATTGCCGGTGCAACATCCCAGGTGCGGCTCGGCACCTCCGTGCTGGTGCTGCCCTGGCACGATCCGCCGCGGTTGGGCAAGGCCATCGCCACCCTCGATCATCTTTCCGGCGGGCGAGTGGATTTTGGCGTCGGCGTCGCGACAACGAAGGACGAATTCGAAAACCTCGGCGTCGACTTCAGGAGCCGCGGCCGGCGGGCCGATGAGGTGTTGGGCGCACTGCAGGCGCTTTGGACCCACGATGTGCCGGATTTCAGGGGCGAATTCTATCGCTACACCGGCCTGAAATTTTCACCGAAGCCGCTGCAGAAACCGTACCCACCGGTCCTGGTTGGCGGCTTCAGCCCTGCCGCGATGCGCCGGGTCGTCCGCTACGGCGACGGCTGGCACACTCTCCGGCAGTCGCCGGACGAGGTGGCTGAGGGACTTCGGCAACTCCGCGGCATGATGCAGGAGGTGGGGCGCGGGCGCGATGCACTGCGGGTATCGATCAGCCTTGGCCTGCAATTCGAGGACACGCCGGCGCAACGTCCGCCCGGCGAGCGGCGGGCGCTGCGCGGGACGGAAGAGGACATTGCGGAGACGCTCCGGGCCTTTACGGCTGCCGGGGTGGACGAAGTGGTCGTTTCCATTCCGAGCAACGACGCCGCAACACACGAAGCCACGCTCAAGCGTCTGATGACACAGGCGGCGCCGCGGCTGGCTTAGTCGGCGGCCGACAGCGTTCCACCGGCCGGAGCGTTGCGGCGCGTCTCGTCGTGGTCCCAATGCAGGAAATCGGGGCCGAGTTCGCGCAGGCTGGCGCAGCCGACCTGGGCCATTACCCTGTTGATCTCGTCGTGGACGATGCTGACGGCCTTGGACACGCCTTTCTGGCCGCCTGCAACCGCACCATAGAGGGTCGGGCGCCCCATGAAGACGAACTTGGCGCCGCTCGCCAGGGCGATCAGCACATCCGCGCCGCGGCGGATACCGCCGTCCAGCATCAGGGTCATGCGGTCGCCGACCGCCGCGTCGATCGCCGGCAGCACGTCGAGCGCGGAGGGCGCTCGGTCCAACTGCCGGGCGCCGTGGTTGGAGACGATGAGACCATCCACGCCGAGGTCCGCAGCGCGACGCGCATCGTCGGCGCGCATCACGCCCTTCAGTACCAACGGCCGCTGCCAGAGCTTGCGGTATTTCTCGATATCCTTCCAGGTCAGGCTGGTCGGCAATTGGGTCGCCATGAACTCGCCGACCGCATCGGCATTGGAGCCGGGCGGCGCGTAAGGCTGCCAATTCTCGCACATAGCGAGGCCGTTGCGCAGATAATCTTTCATCCAAAGAGGCCGCCGGAGCGCATCCAGCTTGGTGCCGAACGAAAGCTTCAGCGGCCGGCCGAAGCCGTTCCGCCGGTTGCGCTCTCGGTTGGAGCCGACGGGCACGTCTACGGTAACCACGAGCGCCGGGATGCCCAAGGCGTCCGCCCGCCGGATCATGTCCTCGGAAATGCTACGGTCCCTGGCGGTATAGAGCTGGTACCAGCCGTGCTCCGGCGCCTCGCGCGCCATTTCCTCCATGGAGGCATTGGAAGCGCCCGACATGATGAAGGGGATGTCGGCATCCCGTGCCGCGCGGGCGAGCATCATGTCGCCACCCCAGCGGTAGTTGCCAACACCGCCAGTCGGCGCAATGCCGTAGGCACTTGAATAGGCCCGGCCGAAGAGTTCGGTCGTCTGGTCCGGTGCAGAGATGTCCACCATGTAGCGCGGCACCAGCGAGCGGTTGCGGAAGGCTTCCTCGTTGCGGCTCAGCCCGCCCTCGTCGTCCACCCCGCCTTCGATAAAGTCATAAATCAACTTGGGCAGGCGCTTCTTGGCCAGAATCCGCAGGTCGTCGAGATTGATGCAGTCTTCGATCTTCACGGGGCGTCTCCACGTTGCTGGCCGCCGGGGAAGCGTAGCATCCCTTTGGGAACAGCAATAACTCTCTGGGGCGCCGGCAGCCGCAGGTAATATTTCCGATATCATCGGGCAATCCGACGCGGCGATCAATCCGGCGTTTCGGCGGTTTCGCGGGGTCGGCTTTCAGGGCGCCCTCCGCCTTGCCTCAAGCTGCCACGCGCTCGCTTTTCTCCCTGCCCTCCGCTGCAGCCAGCACCATCTCGGCGCATTTCTCGCCGATCATGATGCTGGGCGCATTGGTGTTGCCGCTGGTCAGCGTCGGCATGATCGAGGCGTCGGCGATGCGCAGGCCCTCGATACCGTGCACGCGCAGCCGGTCATCGACCACCGCCCGCGGGTCGGTCGCCGGTCCCATCTTGCAGGTGCCGACGGGGTGATAGGTGGTCTCCGCCGTGTTTCGCACCCATTCCAGCAGTTCCTCGTCGGTCTGCCGGTCGGCACCCGGCGCGATTTCTTTGCCGGTCCAATCGGAGATGGGCGGTGTCGCCATCAATTCCCGCGCCTTTCGCATGGCCGCGAGGAGGCCATCGCGGTCGTGCTGTGCGGAGAGGAAATTGAAACGGATTGCCGGTGGTTCCACAAGGCTCGCGGACTTGATGTGGATTGACCCGATGCTTTCCGAGCGCAGGACATTGATGTTCATCGTGATGCCCTTGACGTTCGGGGAGACTTTCCGCTCGCGGCCGATCATCTCGTAGATAAAAGGCAGGATGGAGATGGTCGCGTCCGGCGTTTCCAGACCCGGGCGCGTCTTGAAATACATGCGCAAGGGGACGGAAGTGCGAGCCAGGAAGCCATCCTTGAACAGCGCGTAGCGCGCCGCCTCCCTCATCAAGCGCCAGCCGCGGGCGTTGTCGTTGAAGGTGGCGTTCGGCTCGGTGATTTCGAACTTCACCCGCGGCGAGTAGTGGTCGCGCAGGTTTTCCCCGACGCCGGGCAGTTCGTGTGCCGGTTCGATACCGAAGGAGCGCAGCAGGTCGGTCTGGCCGATGCCTGAAAGCTCCAACAGTTTCGGCGAGTTGATCGAGCCGCTGGAGACGACGACCTCCCGCGCGGCCTGCGCCTGCCGCTTCTCTCCGTTCACGGAGTAACGCACACCAACGCAGCGCTTGCCCTCCAGGATCAAGGCTTCGGCCATCGCTCCCTGTTCAACGGTCAGGTTCTCCCGGTCCCGTGCAGGATCCAGATAGCAATAGGCCGTCGACTGGCGGCGTCCCTTGGCGATCGTCACTTGGGACATGCCGATGCCTTCCTGGGTGCGGCCGTTCAGGTCCGGGTTGAAGGGGACGCCGATCTTTTCCGCCGACTCGATGATCTTCTCCAGGAGCGGAGTTTGGTGACGCGGCGTGTCGCCGACCTTAAGCGGACCGCTGCGGCCGCGGAATTCGTCCTCACCGCCATCGTAGCTTTCCATTTTTTTGAAGATGGGCAGCACGTCTTGGTAGCTCCAGCCGCGGTTGCCGAGTTGGGCCCAGTGATCATAGTCCTGAGCCTGGCCGCGGATGAACACCATGCCGTTAATCGAGCTGGAGCCGCCGAGCATCTTGCCCCGCGGCACCTCAATCCGGCGGCCACCGGAGCCCTCATCCGGCTCACTGGCATAGCACCAGTTGACGGCCGGGTTGTCGATCAGCTTGGCGATGCCGACCGGCACCTTCGACCAGAAATAATCAGAGCCTTCGGTGCCCGCTTCCAGACAAAGCACCGTGTAGCGGCCGTTCTCGCTCAGCCGGCTGGCGACGGCCGCCCCGGCCGATCCGGCGCCGACAACGATGTAGTCATAAACATTGCCGCTTGCGGGAGAGGGAGCGAGCATGGCGAGCGTTTCCTGTCTACTGGCGGGTCTCTCGGACGTTATTGCAAAACAGGAAGCCAGTGTAAGGAAACCGAGGCAAGGGGAAACCATCCAGCTATGGTTTTCCCGCTAGGAACGGGGCTTGGGCCATCTTGTTTCCTTGCCGTCTAACGCGCCGCTGTCACCGGCCCTTTCCTTGAGCACGCGCGGGGTGACGCCTATCGCCTTGCGTCGCGCCATTGTGGTCTGTTGTCCTCCGTGCTTCCCGCGGTCAGGGGCAGCGGGCGAGGCGCCCGGACTCGAATTACTTGACGACTTCGAGTTTGTTGCCGTCGAATACGCTGAGGGCCTCTTGCAGTGAGGTGGTTCGTTTCAACCGTTTCGGCCCGCTGACAACCATCCATTCCGGTTGCTCGTTGGCGCTGCGGCCAGCGATTTTTGCGATGCTGTAGAGCGGCATTTCATAAGCGCTGCGAAAGATCGAGAAAACGGCCATGCCTGCTTCGTGGTCGATGGCATAATCCCGCCATTCCCCTGCGGCCACGCGGCGGCTGTAGACCCCCATCAACTCGCGCAGCTCGCTCTTGTCGAACGAGACCCGCCGTTTGGAGCGGCGGACGTTCTCAAGATGGATTACTTTGCTCATTGTCAGGGTACTCCCCTTTTTCTCCCATGCCGGACATGGGCGTTACCGTAACCCCTAAATAGGTCTCTCGAATGTCATCATTCCGTCAAAATTCTGCCGCGTCCAGTCGCGGATGCCCGAAGGGGAGTATGGAATCGGCCGCGAGGATGTGCTACCGCCGCTTCCTGCGCGGGTTGCCTCGAATATGGCGGCGTGGATCCGGCCTTTCATGCAGCCCCAGCTAATCCAACCGGCAGGAACCGAGCGTCTTGGGTGATATCTTTCAGGAAATCGATGAAGAGCTTCGCCGCGACCGCTGGGAGGCTGTTTGGAAAAAATACGGCCGTTATATCATCGGCGTTGCGGCCGTGATCGTCCTGGCGACTGCAGGCTGGGTGGCTTGGCAGGAATACGAGCGCCGCCAAAGCGTCGCGGTAACGGCTGCCATGCACAACGCCATGGCTGCGGCGGGCGCCGATCAAACGGAACAGGCGATCCAGGCCTTCACGGCCGTGTCGGAAGACGGGAACGAACGGCAGGTGACCCTCGCTCTCTTGCAGGAAGCGGCACTCAGGGCGGAACAGGGGGATCGGGAGTCCGCCCGCGGGCTTTATCAGAGCCTGCGGGAAAACGATTCTTTGGCGGACCCTTACCGGGCCCTCGCAACAATCCGGGCGGTGGAACTCGATCTGGCCGAAGGCGACCCGCAGACCCTGCTTGGATGGTTGGAGCCCCTTTTGGCCGACGGCAGCCCCTGGCGCCACATTGGCTGGGAACTGAGCGCCTACTTGCAGGAGCGCGCCGGAAATGCGGATGCCGCGCGCGTGTTTATGGAGCGACTGCAGAACGACATGGATAGTCCGGCTGCAGCGCGCGCCCGAGCAGAGGCTTACCTTGCGCAGCTTTAGGCCGAACGGTGCTGGAAAGAGCCTTGCCGCCTTGAGTTTGTGCCTCGGGCTGGCGGCTTGTGAGACCTTTTTCGGTGAGTCGGAGGCCCCACCGCTTCCCGGCGAGCGCATTGCGATCCTCGAAACGGGCCGCACGGTCTCGCCACATGAAGAACTCGCCGGGGTACCGGTGCAACTTCCACCAGCGGAAATGCGCCCCGGCTGGCCGCAAGCGAGCGGTAGTGCCGACAATGCCGGGGGACACGTGGCCTTGAATACCGGGCCGACCCTGCTCTGGGAGACTTCGACTGCCGTCGGCGCGCGAGACGAGGCCCGACGGCCGCTTACGCCGCCGGTGGTAGCGAATGGCCGGGTGTTCGTGCTGGATGCGGTCCTGAACGCCCGC
Organism: uncultured Rhodospirillales bacterium; assembly: GCA_964474065.1. Taxonomy (GTDB): domain Bacteria; phylum Pseudomonadota; class Alphaproteobacteria; order Bin95; family Bin95; genus JACKII01. Next base: position 7,673 of record CAYYSC010000110.1, read on the forward strand.
GCCTACGCCGCGGATAGCGGGACCGAGCTTTGGGCGGTGGGAACCGCGCCGCCGGGCGAGCATGACGGCTTCGGCGGCGGCCTCGCCACCGACGGAGAACGTGTCTTTGTGGCTGGCGGTCATGGCCAAGCCATGGCCCTGGACGCGGAGACGGGACGTTTGTATTGGCGCGCCGACCTTCCCGGGCCGGTTCGGGGTGCCCCGACATTGCGCGGAGGACGTCTGTTTATCGTGACCGCGGACAACCGGCTGGTGGCTCTGAATGCCCAAAGCGGTGAGGAACTCTGGGATGTTCCTGGTGGAGCGGAAGAGGCAGGCCTGCTCGGCGGCGCCGCGCCAGCGGCGAGCGATGATGCCGTGGTGGCGGCCCTCAGCACCGGCGAGGTCGTGGCCGTGCGCGCTGCCAACGGGCGCGAGTTATGGCGGAACTCGCTGGCGGCGCTACGCCGGTTCGATTTCGGTGCGAAGCTCTCGGATATCGGCGGGCAGCCGGTGCTTGCTGGGGACGCAGTCTATGCGGCCAGCGCCTCCGGACGCGCGGCGGCATTCGCGCTCCGCACCGGCAACCGGATCTGGGAGCGGCGGGTCGGCAGCACCGAAACACCCTGGATTGCCGGCAACTGGTTGTTCCTGGTCACGACCGAGGCGGAACTCGCCGCCATGGACCGTCGCCAGGGCCTCGTTCGCTGGGTCAAGGCACTCCAACGCTTCGAGGACCCTGAAGAGCGCTCCGGGGAATATCGTTATGCAGGGCCGGTGCTGGCTGGGGAAAATCTGGTGCTGATCCGCTCGGACGGGCAGATCCGGTTCCATTCGCCGGAGACAGGAGAGGCAGTTCTGGGTATCGATACCGGGGACGAGACGATCTTGCCGCCGGTCGTTGCCGATACCACGTTGTATAGTCTTTCGAATGACGGAACGCTGCGGGCGTTCCGCTGAGGGTTGTCACACCCATGGCTTCGCGCATTGCGATCGTTGGCCGGCCGAATGTCGGAAAATCGACGTTGTTCAAC
>CAYYSC010000111.1:0-8685 GCA_964474065.1 uncultured Rhodospirillales bacterium
CCGTGCGAAAGCGAAGTCTCTTCTTTCTGCTTACGACCTGATCGCCGAGCAGGCAGAACTCCAGGATAAAATCGACGCGATCAACGGCTGGGATGTGGAGCGCAAGGTTGAGATTGCGATGGACGCCCTGCGCTGCCCTGCGGGCGATGCAGACGTGAGCAAGCTCTCCGGTGGCGAACGCCGCCGCGTAGCGCTCTGCAGGCTGTTGCTCTCGGAGCCGGACATGCTGCTGTTGGACGAGCCGACCAATCACCTGGATGCAGAGTCGGTCGCCTGGCTTGAGCGCTTCCTCGATGAATATCCCAGCACTGTCGTGGCCGTGACGCACGACCGCTACTTCCTGGACAACGTCGCCGGCTGGATTCTGGAATTGGACCGCGGGCGCGGCCTGCCATTCCAGGGCAACTATTCGTTGTGGCTGGAACAGAAGCAGAAGCGGCTGGCGCAGGAGGAGCGCGAGGAAAGCGCCCGTCAGCGTACCTTGAAGGAAGAGCTGGAATGGGTGCGGCAGTCGCCCCGCGCCCGGCAAGCCAAGAGCAAGGCACGGCTGCAAGCTTATGAAGAGTTGCTGAATAAGGATGAGCGGCGCTCGCTTGATAACGCTCAGATCGTGATACCGGCGGGACCACGTCTCGGCGATACGGTTATCGAAGCGAACCATCTGTCGAAAGGCTTCGGCGACCGGCTGCTCATTGACGACCTGTCGTTCAAGCTCCCGCCGGGCGGCATTGTCGGGGTGGTCGGCCCGAATGGCGCGGGCAAGACGACCTTGTTCCGCATGCTGACCGGCCAGGACAAGCCGGACGGTGGCGAACTGAAGGTCGGCGAAACGGTTGTGCTTGGCTATATCGACCAGAGCCGCGACAGCCTGGATGGCAGCAAAACCGTCTGGGAGGAGATTTCGGATGGGCTCGATGTCATCCAGCTTGGCAAGCGCCAAGTGCAGAGCCGCGCCTATGTCGGGGCCTTCAACTTCAAGGGTTCAGACCAGCAGAAGCGGGTCGGCCAGCTTTCGGGCGGGGAGCGGAATCGGGTGCATTTGGCGAAAATGCTCAAGTCCGGCGCCAACGTGCTGCTCCTCGACGAGCCAACCAACGATCTCGACGTGGAGACGCTGCGGGCACTGGAAGAGGCCCTTCTCGAATTTGCGGGCTGCGCCGTTGTGATCAGCCATGATCGCTGGTTCCTCGACCGGATTGCCACGCATACCCTGGCCTTCGAGGGGAATAGCCACGTCGAATGGTTCGAGGGCAACTTCCAGGATTACGAGGAAGACAAGAAGCGGCGCCTGGGCAAGGAAGCCGAGCAACCGCACCGCATCAAGTACAAGCCGCTCGTGCGTGCCTGATCGCGGTCGTTAAGAATAAGAACGGAAGGAAACGCCATGAAACTCAACGCCATGTTCCCGACCCGGGATATCGGCTCGGACCCCGCCAAGGTCAGGGACTGGGCCCAAGCCGCCGAAGACCTGGGCTTCGAATATATCGAGGTGCCGGATCATGTCTTCGGTGCGACGGCCCGGGATGGCTGGACCCCGCGCTACAACGAGAAGGACCCGTTTCACGAAACCTTCACCACCATGGCCTTCCTCGCCGCCTGTACCAGCCGGATCAAGCTGTCCTCCGGTGTGCTGATACTGCCGCAGCGGCAGACAGGTGTCGTCGCCAAGCAATGCGCAGAGGTGGACCTTCTCTCCGGCGGCCGCCTGAGGCTCGGCATTGGCGTCGGCTGGAACCATGTCGAGTACGAGGCGCTCGGCACGGAATGGAAGACCCGCGGCGCCAAGCAGGCGGAGCAAATAGAAGTGTTGCGCAAGTTCTGGAACGAGGACTTGGTCACGTTCGAAGGCCGCTTCCATTCCTACCGGGAGGTCAATATCGTCCCGGCGCCGATGCAGCAGCCGATCCCCATCTGGCTCGGCGGCTCATCTGATGCGGTGATCAAGCGGGCTGCGCGGCTTGGTGACGGTTGGATGCCGATCATCATGCCGGACGACGAGGGCAAGACTGCCCTCGAAAAGCTGCACGGTCACCTGGAGGAATTCGGGCGGGACAAAGCCAGTTTCGGCATGGAGGCTTGGCTACGCTTCTACGACAACGACCCGCAGTCCTGGGCCGCCGCAGCGGACGGTTGGCGCGCGCTTGGCGCGGATATGGCCATGCTCTACCCGATGTGGCGGATGCAGAGCTTCGGAGACCAGATCGAAGTGCTGCGCCGGTTCAAGGAAGTGGCGGCGGGATAAGAGGGCTCTAGCCCGTCCCGGGCGGGAAGCCCTCCCGGTGAGCGCGAGCAGCAAGTTGCTGATCCGAAAGGAGTCCCGCAGAATGAGACAGATCGAACGCGGCGCGGCTGGTCGCGGCTGAATTGTCGAATCCGGCAGTATGCTGGATCAGGTAAATCGGCCGCTGTTTCGTTTCCTCGTAAATGCGCCCGATATATTCGCCGATCACCCCGAGGAACATGAGTTGCAAGCCGCCCAAGATCAGCACGGAAACCATTAGCGACGCATAACCGGGCACATCCCTGCCGAACGCGAGCGTCCAAACCAACAGATACGCCCCGTAAAGGATCGACAGGGTCGCAACGAGGAGGCCCAGGTACCCGGCGAACCGCAGGGGCAGCGTGGAGAAACCGGTAATGCCATCCAACGCAAAATTCCAGAGCCGCCAGAAGCCGAACTTGGTGCCACCGGCTGCGCGTTCGGGGCGGTCATACGGGATGCCGATGTGCTTGTAGCCGACCCACGCAAACAGGCCTTTCATGAAGCGGTTACGCTCCCGCACTCCACTTAGCGCATCCACGACACGCCGGTCCATCAACCGGAAATCCCCCGCGTCACTGGGGATGCCGACGCCCGCGATGCGGTCCATCAGCCGATAGAACGCCGACGCGGTTGCCTTTTTCAGCCAGCTATCCGCGTCGCGGCTGCGCCGGGCACCGTAGACAACTTCATAACCTTCCCGCCATTTCTCTACGAATGCAAAAATCAGCTCCGGCGGGTCCTGCAAGTCGGCATCCAGGATGATCACCGCCTTGCCGGAGGCGTGGTCCAACCCGGCAGTCAACGCGATCTCCTTACCGAAATTCCGCGAGAAATCGATGTATTTTACCCGAGAATCACGGCTCCGATACTCTCGAAGCAGGGACACTGTAGCGTCGGTACTCCCATCGTTGACGCAGACAATCTCGACGCTGAGCTCAAGCTTCCCGATAACTTCGAAAATCCGATCGAAGAACACGGGAACGACGTCTTCTTCATTGTACATGGGAACGATAAAGCTCAGGTCCGGACGTGACGAGGACAAGGGTTTAAGAGGGTTCATCGCCCGCGCCTCCAGGTCCAGCCTTTGGCGCCTGCGATTTCAGGATCGCTAGCATCGGATTTCTTGCCGACAATAGCTGAAGCTTTCGCGTCTCAAAGACTACCATTAGACACCTCACTCGACTGATCGCACGTACAGGCACGCCAACCCGCGGCGCGCGGTATAGCGGCTTTCCTCCCGGAATCCGTGGGCTACAAGAAGTTGATGCCACTCCTTTTCCGCCGACCGTTGATCGCCAAGCTGAAAATCGACAGCCCAAACGCGGTCCACAGCCGGCTCTCGCAGCATTTCTTCATAGTTTTCCGCCACATAACGGACATTTTTCAGATGATACATGATCGGCGTGTCTGCCCAGTGACGGGCGCGAATGAAAACGGGATCGCCTGGCGCGCCGTGCGCCGCGACGTGGGCCGCGATCGCATCGTAGGCGCGCGGCGAGTAAGGCATCTGCCAGGATCGATCGATGCTGCCGGCCCAAAGTAGCGCCACGGCTGCCGCGCCACCTAAGGTCAACGAGCGCGGGAGCCGTTCGGCGCAGGTCACCAGTCCCGCCGCCGTCAGCAATAAAAGGAAGGGCACGAACACCAGAAATGCACGTGCCGCGGCGACTGAAACCGCAAACGAGAACGCAAAAAATACGGTGGCCGGGACCAGCGCGATGAGAAGAAACAACAGCGTGACAGGATCGAACCGTTCGATTAAACGCCCTAACCACGGTGCAATTCGGTCGGCGAGTTGACGGAAGCCGCTCACAAGCGCCGGTACCCAAAGGCACAGCAGCGGGAGTACGGCTGTTGCGAGAAGGAACTCGTTTCTCCGGTGGGCGATGCTGGCCAACCACACGATCACGGCGCCAGAAAGGATTGCCGTTCCGGTCAGCCACAGGAATCGTATCGGTCTGCCGTCGACCGGGGCGAGTGTGGTCCGACCGGACGAACGGCTGCCTACGAACACCAGCGCCAGGCAACAAGCCGCCAACAGCCCTAGCATCCAAATAGGCGTAGCCTCATAAGGCGCCGCCCCTACCTTCCAGGAAAACAAGAACCCAAAACCGAAATAATCGAGAATGAATGAGATGCCAGGCTGGTCCACTGCCCCTTCTCGCGCCCGGTACAAGACATGGGTAAGGGCCGGCGCGGAGGCCATTAGGGCCAGAGCCTGTAGCTGCGCGACGCGGGACACCTTGGCTTTCCAGGGGAACAGGACGTTGCCGATCGAGAAACGGGCCTCGCCGGGGGAAAGGACGAGGGCTAGCCAGCCGACATGCAGAAATGCAATCCCCCAGAACAATTGCGTCATCTGCGTTCCGAGAAAAAGGGACACCACGTAGGCGGCTTGCGGCCAAAGCCGGCGTTGCCTGTCCTGAATGACGACGACGAGGAGCAGGGTCGCGAGCACGGCACAAAACGTGCCTGGCGCATACATTCGCGCCAACTGGCTCCACAGAAGGTGATAGCCGTGGGCGGCCAGAAGCAGGGCAGCAACCAAGCCGACGGTGTTGCCGTAGTGCATGCGCCCCAACCGCCACACCAACCAGACGGTCAGACCGCCCAGAATGGCGCTGGGCAGGCGGAGAGTACCGATATCAATGCCGAACAGGCTGGTCCAGGCATACCCCAAAAGGTAGAATCCCATCGGATGGGGTTCGGTATGGAAGTGAAAGTGAAGAACGTCGCCAAAATGAATACGGGGCGGCGGCGCAGATATTCCAGGGATCAGTTCAATGCCCGGAATATAAAGCTCCGGGTGGGACATCCCCCGATCATCAATGCCATAGAGGCGCAGCAAAAAACCCGCCAAGACTACAACTGCGATGGCGGCGCTCCAACCAAGACGGTCTGCTCGAATTGTACCCCTGTCAACAGCGACCACGTTCGCTCACCCCTCAATCTTCTCATACTGTTCTATACCTAAAAGTATACAATGAGCAACATCACGATGCAACGATATAAACCATAGGTAGCAGTTGATGGCTGGGCTCTGCGGCGCCGGCAAAGCGGAGGGGCGAGTACGAACTGCCCGCCAGCGCTCTTGTGGTATTCGGGAAAGGTTGTCACGTTCTTAGGGAAACATTTGAAGGATTCCCCCATGCCGAACGATGGTGCCAACATCATCGACCTTGATCGCCAGCGCATGCAGGCCATGGCGGATCAGGACGTCGCAAAGCTGAACGAACTCTTGGCGGACGATTTGATCTATACCCATTCCAGCGCGCGGCTGGATACGAAGCAAAGCCTGATCGGCGCGATGGAGTCGGGCGCCACCCTCTACAAGTCCGTCACGCCGTCAGAGGTGCAGGCACAAAACCTGGGCGATACGGTCGTCCTCACCGGCAAAGCGCAGATCAGCCTGGAGTCCAACGGCAATCCGGTCGCCTTCGCGGTGCGGTTTACGGATGTATGGGCGCGCCGTGGCGACCGTTGGCAGATGGTCGCCTGGCAATCGACGAAGCTCCCCGAATAACATTCCTCCAAGGTAGGCCGGTTGCCCTTGGACCGTTCCGGTCGCCGGAGAAGCAAAAAACCCGCTGCTTCGCGCAGCGGGGCCAATTTCAAGCAGCCACCGGTGCGCACGTAAGCCCGCCTGCCTTGGCGATGAATGCCACGATTGTCTCAAGCCCCTCGCCCGCCTTCAGGTTGGTGAACACAAAGGGGCGGTCGCCTCGCATGCGTTTGGCGTCCCGGTCCATCACCTCAAGGCTGGCGCCGACCATCGGGGCGAGATCGGTCTTGTTGATGATGAGCAGGTCGGAGCGCGTAATGCCCGGCCCGCCCTTGCGGGGAATCTTCTCACCCGCCGCCACGTCGATCACGTAGAGCGTGATGTCCGCCAGTTCCGGACTGAAAGTCGCCGCGAGGTTGTCGCCGCCGGACTCGATCAGGCAGAGTTCCGCACGCGGGAACTTCGCCGAAAGCCGTTCCACCGCGGCGAGATTGATGCTGGCATCCTCACGGATGGCGGTATGAGGGCAGCCGCCGGTTTCCACACCCTCCAGCCGTTCCGCAGGGAGCGCGTCGGCGCGCAGCAAAATCTCCCGATCTTCCTGCGTGTAGATGTCGTTCGTGATCACGACCAGCTCGACTTGGTCTCGAAGACGCTTGCACAGCGCCTCCACCAATGAAGTCTTGCCGCTGCCGACGGGGCCTCCAATACCGACGCGAAGGGGGCCATGCTGGGACATAACAGGATCTCCTCTTAAGAGCGGAACAGACGCGAATACTGGGTTTCATGGGTGGCCGAGAGCCAGTCGAGCATGGGCGTGCCGCTGCCGAGCTCGTCCAGCGGCGCATCGAGCGCTTGCTCAGCGGCGAGCGTGATCACCGGTTCGAGAGCAGCCTGGACCTCAAGCCCCGTATTTTGGCCGATAGGCATGCAGCGGAGCGCCGCGGAAACAACACTGGCCGCAAAGGCGTGCAGATAGGCGATGAGCCCCGGCTGCAGCGGGATTCCTACGGCTGCGCACGCAGCCCCGGCGGCAACGGGCAGTGCGACGGGGCGGCGGCCTATTCTCTGCTGCAGGTTTATCGCCGGCCAACCATGCTGCACGGCCCGCACGAACGCTTCCCCCTGGTTCAGTGTTTCGGCGCGAAGCTCGGAACTTGGCGAAAGGGCCGCGCCGATCGCTATCACCTCCGCCATTTCCGGAAAACAGCGATGGGTCTGCACAAACAGGATCGCGTCGTTGCGGGCAGAGCCGAAGAATACCAGCCCCTCGATCCAGTCCTGGAGTTCCCGACCATCCGTCACCAATCTCTCTTCGAACGCAGCTTCCAGCCCGTGCGAATAGCTGAAGGCGCCGACGGGAAAGCTTGGGCCAAACCAAGTCGCAAGGCGTTGGAGATGTTCCGGCTGAACAGCTTCAATGGTCATGATGATGATGCCCGGACCCGTGCGGATGATCATGGGCGTGCGAATGGGAATGTCCATGACCGCCGCTGGCGTAAGCGCCGCCTTCTGGCTGGAAGGGCTCGAAGCGTTCCGTCACGGTCCCCCCGAGTCCCCGCAACATTTCCGCGAGGACCGGGTCGGGGCGGATCAACAGGCGCGCCGCTTGTACTTCCGTCGGGGTATGGCGGTTGCCGAGATGCCAAGCTAGGCGCAGCAACAGGTAAGGCGACTCCGCGCTGACCACATAAAGCGGCTCCGGCGCGGCTTGGACCGCGATCCAAGTGCCGTCCTCGCAGCGCAGGCCGTCTCCACCTGCCATCGCTACCGCCCTTGGCAGGTCCAGCAGGACGCTGGCTCCCTTGGCGGACGTCAGGACGATCCGCCGCCGATGCCGGTCGTCGAAAGTCAGACGGAGGCTATCCAGAGCCTCGTCGGCAGGCCAGGTTCCTGCAGGATAGTGCGATATGGCGCGGCGCACGTTCAGTCTCCTCAGAACAGGAAATAGCGCTGGGCCATGCTCAGCACCTCTGCGGGTTCGCACGTCAGGATCGCGCCGTTTGCGGTAACTTCATAGGTTTCTGGATCGACTGAGATGCTCGGTGTCAGGCTGTTGTGGATCATCGAGCGCTTGCCGATGCCGCCGCGGACATTCTTTACCGCCACCAACGGTCGCGAAAGTCCCAATTGGCCGCCAAGATCGCGGGAAAGCGCCGCCTGACTGACAAACGTCAGCGAGGAGGCCGTCATCGAACGGCCGAACGCGCCGAACATCGGGCGGTAGTGCTCCGGCTGCGGTGTGGGAATGGAGGCATTAGGATCGCCCATCACTGCCGCGGCAATCGTGCCGGCCTTGATGACCAAGTCTGGCTTAACGCCGAAAAAAGCGGGCGACCAAATCACCAGGTCCGCGAGCTTGCCGACCTCGACCGAGCCGATCTCGTCCGCCATGCCATGCGTGATCGCCGGGTTGATCGTGTACTTCGCGATGTAGCGCTTCGCCCGGAAATTGTCATTGTCGCCGGTTTCCTCCGCCAGCCGACCGAATTGGCGTTTCATCTTGTCTGCCGTCTGCCAGGTACGGATCACCACCTCGCCGACGCGCCCCATGGCTTGGCTGTCGGAGGCGATGATGGAGAAGGCGCCCATGTCGTGCAGGATGTCCTCGGCCGCGATGGTCTCCTTGCGGATGCGGCTGTCGGCAAAGGCGACGTCCTCCGGGATCGAGGGGTCGAGATGGTGGCAGACCATCAGCATGTCCAGGTGCTCGTCCACCGTGTTGACCGTGTAGGGCCGGGTCGGGTTGGTGGAGGACGGGATCACGTTCGCCTCGCCGCAGACCTTGATGATGTCCGGCGCATGGCCGCCGCCCGCGCCCTCCGTATGGAAGGCGTGGATGGTGCGGCCCTTGAAGGCAGCGACCGTGTTCTCGACGAAGCCGCTCTCGTTCAGCGTGTCGGTGTGGATCATCACCTGC
>CAYYSC010000112.1:0-2530 GCA_964474065.1 uncultured Rhodospirillales bacterium
CATTCGTAGACGTTATAGGGGGCGGCGGACTTGGCCGGGTGCTTGTTGCCGCGCCGCGGCACTGGCACGCCGTCATTCTCGAACATACCGGACAAGTTAGTGGTCAGCGCCGGCACTGCTGCTTCCACCATCGCAACCTCCACCACCCGGCCAAGACCGGTCACCGTGCGCTCGTAAAGTGCCGTCATGATCGCCGAATAGAGGTGAATACCGCCGAGGAAGTCGCAGATGGCCATTCCGGCTTTCATCGGCGGACCGCCTTCCGGTCCGGTAATACTCATCATGCCGCTGGCAGCCTGAATGGTCAGGTCCATCGCCAGGTTATCCCGGTCGGGGCCGGTCGTGCCGAAACCGCTGCCGGTCGCGTAGATCAGGCGGGGGTTGGCGGTTTGCAGTTCGGCAGCCCCGCAGCCGAGTCGGTCCAGCACGCCGGGCGCGAAGTTCTCCAGCAGAATGTCCGCCTGCCGCGCAAGATCGAAGAGCAGCGCCTTGCCCTGCCCCGACTTCAAATCCAACGCGAGCCCGCGCTTGTTTTGGTTCAGCGCTGCCATGGCCCAGGGGATCGGCTTGCCGGAGCGGGTGCGCAGGCGCAGGGCGTCACCGCGCATCGGCTCCACCTTGATCACATCGGCCCCGGCCTGTGCCAGCAGAAAGCCGGCATACGGGCCATTGTAGATTTGGCCGAGGTCCAGGACTTTGATGCCTTCGAGCGGCAAACGGTTGAGCGCAGGGTCGGTCATCGCAAGCCTGACCCCAGCACGTCGCGCGCAACCACATGGCGCTGCACCTCGTTCGGCCCCTCGCCGATGCGGCGGATGCGCATTTCGCGGTACCAACGCTCGAACGGCAGATCCTTGGCGACGCCGAGACCGCCGTGGATCTGCATGCAGCGGTCCACGACCCGCCCGCCCGCTTCGCTTGCGGTAATCTTAGCGATGGAAGCTTCCATGCGGAACGGCTCGCCATTGTGCGCCTTGCTCGCCGCTTCCAGCGTGTGCCAGCGGGAGGCGCGGATGTCGATTTCGTTATCCACCAGCATCCATTGGATCGCCTGCCGGGAGGCGAGCGGCGCACCAAAGGTTTCCCGAATTTTCGCGTATTCGACCGCCATCTCGTGCGCCTTGATCGCGACGCCGATACAAGCGGCGGAGTAGGGAATCCGCTGGCGCGACAGCCGATCGTTGGCAATCGAGAAACCGCCGTTCAACTCGCCCAGAATATGGGTCTTGGGCACGCGCATGTCCGTGAACTGCAGCTCCGTCGCGTACCGGGACGAGCGCAGTGTGTGGACGATGCGGCGAACGTGAAAGCCAGGAGTGTCCGTGTCGACAATGAAGCAGGTAACGCCGCCGCGGCCCTTCGTGGGGTCGGTGCGGGCGAAGACCAAGCCGTAGTCGGCCCGGTCAGCATTGGAAATCCAGAGCTTTGAGCCGTTGATGACGTAGTCGTCGCCATCCTCCACCGCCCGGGTCTGGATGGCCCGGGCCGGATCGGAGCCGCCCGAGGGTTCGCTAAGGCCAAAAAAAGCCTTCTTTTCCCCGCGCAAGGTCGGATAGAGCCAGCACTCTTTCTGCCACTCGTTTGCCTCCAACATTTGACCGGGGCCGCCGACGCCGCCGAACGTTCCGTAGCAGGGGGCATAGAGGCCGGCCCGGTGCTGGCTCATCTCAATAGCGATCAGGGTGCGGGTAACGATGTCAACGTCCGGTCCACCATATTCCGGCGGAATGTCAAGGCCGAACAGGCCCATTTCCTGCGTTCGCCTGGTCAGGCGCTCGTAATCCTCCGGCGGAAGTTCGTCCGTGTCCGGGTCGAGCTTGTCTTCCAGCGGCCAGATCTCGTCGCGCACATAGCGGCGGACCTGGTCGACAATCATCTTCTGTTCTTCAGTAAGGGAGAGGTCCATGAGGGCGGTTCCTAGTGTTCTTATGCCGGACTCAGCTTGCCAAGGCCGCGACCGTGTTCGGCCGGGTTCAGGGGTGGCAAGCGGCCTTCATTGTCGTGCTGATAGGCCATCAGCAATTCGCGGTGCCGGGTGCGGTAGCTGGTGTTCACCTCCAGCCGGAATTGCGTCGCGCCCTCCGGCGGGCTTTTCGCCTGTTCCTGGATTTCCCCGCGCAGGCCGAACAGAGACTTTCCGCCGGCAACGCCGATATAGAGGATCTCGCCAGCATCGTTGGCCAGTTGGTAAACGCCCAGATTGCCGGCCACCTTGTCGGCTTCCGCTGGGGTCAACGGCCGCCAGGGCTTGTTCATGCGGATCGGGATCGCCATGCCTATTCACCCTTGAAATCCGCAGCGCGCTTTTCGAGCCGCGCCCGGATGCCTTCCTTCGAGTCGGTGGAATGCCGCGCGGCTTCGACCAGCCGATCCTGTTCCGAATGCTCAATGTGGTCGCGGAAGGCCATTTGGCGCACCATCATGCTCTTCATCGCCCGCAGGGAAAGGGGCGCGTTCGCGGCGAGCCGGTCGATCACTTTCTGAGCCTCTTTTTGCAGGTCGTAGGGATGGGCCACCCGCCCGATGATGC
>CAYYSC010000112.1:2540-8659 GCA_964474065.1 uncultured Rhodospirillales bacterium
CGGGTGGATGGCAGGGGATCGCCCAGCAGCAGGATTTCCCGCGCGGCCACCGGCCCGGCCACCTCCATCAGCTTCTTGGTCAAAAACCAAGTCGGCGCCAGCCCGATCTGCGCCAGGCTCATGCCGAAGCGGGCGCTGGTCGAGGCGACGACGAAGTCGCAGTGCAGTGCCAGCTCATTGCCGCCCGCAATTGCGTCGCCCTGGACCACTCCCACGACCGGAAGTGGGTTCATCTCGATCGCGTGCAGCATCACCTCGATCGGCGACTCGCCCGGATTGGCCGGTTTCTCCAGACGTTCGGCCAAATCGATGCCGGAACAGAAGACCGGCCCTTCCGCCCGCAGCACGATCACCCGATCGGCGGGGGCGGGTTCGGCCCGGAACGCTGCGGTCATCTCGTCCAGCATTTGCAGGTTCAACGCGTTGCGCTTCTCCCCGCGGATCATGGTGATGGTCTTGACCGGTCCGGTCTGCTCGACACGGATGAAGTCCATGGCAAGGCATTTCCTTTGGTGACGTCGATCGATTGCCAGCGATGCTGCTGCCAGACGCCGGGAAGGTCAACGGGTGTAAACGGTGGGCGGCTGTCTCTATATCCGTTAAAGCCTGCCCAAGATCGCCACCCGGGAGGAGTCCCCTGATGACGAGCGAGAAGAAAGCCCGCGCCGTCGGCATCAATCATGTTGCCCTGGAAGTCGGCGACATCGAGGAAGCACTGGCATTTTACGGCCAGTTCCTCGCATTCGAGTTGCGGGGAAAGAGCAAGTCCATGGCCTTCATCGACCTGGGCGACCAGTTCCTCGCCCTGGCGAAGGTGGACAAGCGGCCAAAGGACGATCACCGCCATTTTGGCTTGGTCGTCGACGACAAGGAAGCGGTGGAGGCAAAGCTGGACCAAATGGGCGTCGAGCGGGCCGAATCCCGGTTTCTTGATTTCTTCGATCCCTGGGGGAACCGCATCGAAATCGTCGGTTACGACAACATTCAGTTCACGAAGGCGCCGCACGTCCTGAAGGGCATGGGTTTGGACGGGCTGGAAAAGAACGAGTCAGCCATTGAGGAATTGGCGAAAAAGGGGATGGACCCGCGATAGGCGGACCCCCCTGCAACCTCGCTTCAGTAACTTGGCTTGGTTGAATACGGCGTCAGTTGCAGTTCGTGTGTCCATGCGGATCGGTCCTGGGTGTGGAGGTAGTAGAATGCCTCCGCGATCTTGACCGGATTCATCACGACTTCCGGGTTCTTCTCGGCACGTTCCAAGCCGCGCGTGCCCGGCGAGTCGATCAGGCCGTCGATCACGACGTTCGCCACGTGCACGCCGTGCTCGGAATACTCTTCCGTCAGCACTTGGGCGAGGGTACGCATCATCACGCGGGGGTAGTAGAGCGACTGGCCTGTATAGCGCTTCCGGCCCCGCAGCGAGCTGGCGTTGTTGGAAATCAGGAAGGAGCCATGGCCACGCTTGCGCATGGCGGGCAATACTTCTTTGGCCACCAGAAACGGCCCGCGGCTTGCGATATGATGGGCCGTGTCGAACATCTCCGTCGGAACGAATTCCAGAAGTTCCATTTCCGGCGGCAGGTCGCGGCCTTCCAAATAGCCCGCATTGTAGATGAGCACCTCCGGATCGCCCGCTTCCTCCCGGATCCGGGCGAAAGCGTTCTGGACGGAGGCCTCCGATGCAAGGTCCAGTTCGACTGTCATGCATGCACCGCCCTGTTCAGTGATCGCCGCCTCCAGAGCTGAGGCGTTACGGGCGGCCCGGGTGGTCAGCACCGTGAAGAAGCTTTCGGCTGCGAACTTCTGGGCCAACGCGCCGCCGATGCCCCAGCGGATGCCGACAGGCACGTGGCTGTCATCGATGTCCTTGCCATGCGCGAGCCGCGTGTTCCGGCCGTCAGATTGCCATTTCGAGGTCGCACCGATCACCACGGCGACTGGCTTGTTATTCTGGTTCATCTTGGCGTTTCCTCTCTGTAACCGGGACGGCGGCGGCTACACCGGTGGCCGCCTCGTTCCCAGGTTCAACTCCTGCTCTACTGCCCAGGCGATGCGGAAGCACATTGCCTCATCGAAGGCGCGGCCGACGATCTGCATGGCCAGCGGCAGCCCGTCCGAATGGAAGCCGCTTGGAATGGCAATGGCCGGGTTGCCGATCAGATTGAAGGGGGCCCGCGCCTGGCGGCTATAGGTGCGCTCCACCTCCTGCATGTCACTAAGGCTTGCCGGAGTCTCGTGGCTGGAAACGGTGATGGCCGCATCCAGACCTTGCATCGCCTCATAAAACGCGGCGACCAGCTTTTCCCGCTTGCGGGTGCCGTCGACATAATCGGCAGCACTGAGGAAGGCCCCCGGCAAAAGGCGCCGGCGGGTGACGGCGGCATAGTCGCCAGGCCGCGTCTCCAGCCATTTCCGGTGGATGGCGTAGGCCTCCGATAACATGATGATGCGGTTGCACGCTGCGTACTCTGATAGCGGCGGCAGCCGGATTTCCTTCACTTCCGCGCCCATCCCACGCAGGAGATCGGCGGCGGACTCGATACTCGCCGCCATTTCCGTATCGGCTTCCAGATCCTCCACATAAAAGTGGCGGATAATCCCAATCTTCAGACCCTTAACCCCATCTTTCATGCCAGCGGTGAAGTCGGGCACGGGCCGGGCGGCGCTTGCCGGATCGCGCGGGTCGTGTCCGGCGATGGCGCCAAGCACCAGCGCGTTGTCCTCTACCGTGCGGGTCAGGGGCCCGACATTGTCGAGACTGAAGGAGAGCGGGACCACGCCTGTCCGGCTAACCCGGCCATAGGTGGGTTTAATGCCGACGATGCCGCAGCAGCTGGCCGGATTGCGCACACTCCCGCCAGTGTCGGTGCCGAGCGCCGCCGGCACCATTCCCGCGGCAACGCTGGTGCCTGCGCCGGAAGAAGAACCGCCGGGATGATGACCCGGGTTCCAGGGGTTACGCGCCGGCGGAAAAGGCAGATCGAAAGCCGGGCCGCCAATGGCGAACTCGTGCGTCGAGAGTTTCCCGGTAATGACGCAACCCGCTTCCTTCAGCTTTGCGGTGACGAAGGCATCCGAGGACGCCACATTGTCCAGCAGCAGCTTGGAATGAGCGGTGGTGCGCACGCTTTCCAAGTCGATAATGTCCTTGAGGGCTACCGGCACGCCGTGCAGCGGCCCTTTGACCTGCCCCTTGGCGACGGCTTCGTCCGCCCCCTTTGCGGTGGCGCGGGCGGCCTTGCCCGTCACTTCGATATAGGCGTTGAGATCGCCGTCGATGGCCTCGGTCCGGGAAAGCAATGCTTCCGTCAACTCGAGCGAGGACAGCTCTTTCGCAGCGATCTTGCGGCCCGCTTCGGCCGCGCTCATGTAGAAGAGATCGTCGCTCACCGGTCTACCCCCTCGCGTGCGGGCCGGAAGACGTGGGCCGGTTCATCGGTGTAGTGAGGATCGGCCTTCATCCGGTCCAACAGGCCCTGGGCGGAGGAAAATGCCTCCCGCACATCGTCGGGAAACAGTTCATACGTGGCTTCCAGCCCGCTACGGGCGAGCACCGTGGGCCAATCGTCGGTCATCCCTTGTCATCCTCACTACTTTGGTTTCGCAGGTGCAGCATTCTCGAACGCAAATCCTCACTTTGCCAAGCCCCCTTATCAGCGGGCCTATTCTCCCTTAGTTTGTTCACAGGACGAACTGCCCTTGCTTAAAGGAAACGCGCCATGTCGGTCGACTATATGCGCTTCGGTATTTTTCTCGCCCCTTTCCACGCCATGGACGAGAACCCCACTCTCGCCATGGACCGGGATATGGAGTTGCTGGTTCACCTGGACCGCCTTAACTATGATGAAGCCTGGGTCGGCGAGCACCACTCCGGCGGCTTCGAAATCATTGCCTGTCCGGAAATGTTCATTGCCGGGGCGGGACCGCGGACGGGACACATCAAGCTCGGTACGGGGGTGGTTTCTCTTCCCTACCACAACCCCTTTACCGTCGCGAGCCGCATTGTTCAACTCGACCACATGCTACGCGGCAGGCTGCTGTTCGGCGTCGGTCCGGGGGCGCTGGTCGGCGATGCCTTCCGCATGGGCATCAGCGCCGATGACCAGCGCACCATGATGAACGAGGCGATCGACGTCATCGTGCCGCTGTTGCAGGGCAAAACCGTGAACGCGGAAACGAGTTGGTTCAAGCTGCAGGACGCGCACTTGCAACTGCCCTGCTACACCCACCCCATGGTCGAGATGGCGGTGGCGTCCTCCCGCTCGCCCACGGGCGCGCTGGCAGCCGGCCGGCATGGCCTCGGCATGTTGTCCATCGGGGGCACGTCCGATGCCGCGCTCGCGGCGCACGCCCGCAACTGGGAGACCTGCGAGGCGACGGCCGCAGACCACGGCAAGGACGTGACGCGGGACAAATGGCGGCTCGTCACGCTCATGCATGTCGCCGAGACCCGGGCAAAGGCGCTGGAAAACGTGGAGTTCGGCCTGGAGAAATGGGCCAAGTATTTCCGCGAGATCGCAACTTTCCCGATCGTCCCGGACGACATCACTGATCCCGCCCGCTACCTGATGGAAAACAAGATGGCGGTGATCGGCACGCCGGACGACGCCATCGAGTATATCGAGCACCTGATCCGGGGCTCCGGCGGCTTCGGCACGCTTATGCAGCTTGCCCATAACTGGGCCGATTGGGATCAGACCAAGCGTTCCTACGAGCTGATCGCGCGCTACGTGATGCCCCACTTCCAGCGCTCGAACACGTTGCGCGAGTACAGCTACGATTATAGCTTCCGGAACCGGGACAAGTTCGTGGGCGCGGCCGCGGCGGCAGTCGAGACCGAAATCAAGAAGTACGAGGAAAAGACCGGCCAGGAATGGGTCAATCCGCGATCCCAGTCCACCAACAAGGCTGCAGAGTAGCGTCGTAGCCACGGAGAGCCTGAACTCCAATAACGGGCTCCCGTGGCGTATTTTTGCCCTCCATCGCGCAAGACAGTAGAAGCAAGCAGCTGCACGGACTGCTAGGCAACGAAGGCCTAGATGAGCCCGAAGGCCAGCATGGCATCCGCCACCTTTTTGAACCCGGCGATATTCGCCCCCTTGACGTAGTCAACCTGCTGCTTCCCTTGGGCGCCGTGTTCAACGCAGGCCTCATGGATTTCGGTGATGATCTTGCGCAGCGCACGACGCAGTTCGTCTGCATCTCGATAGAGGCGGGCGGCGTTCTGGCTCATTTCCAGCCCGGACATGCCGACGCCGCCCGCGTTCGCGGCCTTACCGGGCCCGAACAATACCTCCGCGCTGCGGAACGCTGTGATGGCATCAGGTGTGCACGGCATGTTGGCACCCTCGACCACGGCCCGGCAGTCGTTGCCGATTAAGGTAGATGCATCATCCCCGGACAGTTCGTTCTGCGTTGCGCAGGGCAGAGCGACGTCGCAGGGAACATGCCATGGCTTCTGCCCTTCGTGATACGTCCCCCCGAAGACGTCGGTGTATGCGGAGATCCGGGCCCCGGGCCGGCTCTTGTGTTCCTTCACCCACTCCAGTTTTTCGCAAGTGATGCCGTCCGGATCGTGAATGAAACCCCGCGAATCAGACAGGGTGACGGGCTTGCCGCTCCGGTGGATGACCTTTTCCGCTGCATGGGTCGCCACGTTACCGGCACCGGAAATGACAGCGGTCTTGCCTTCCACGCACTCGCCGACGCGGTGCAGCATCGCCTCCAGGAAATACACCGCGCCATAGCCCGTGGCTTCCGTCCGCATGAGGGAGCCGCCGTACTCCAGGCCTTTGCCGGTCATCGCGCCCGAAAAGCTGTTGGTCAGCTTCTTATAGCGCCCGAACATATAGCCGATTTCACGCGCCCCTACGCCGATGTCACCGGCCGGCACGTCCGTATCCGGTCCGACATGGTGATACAGCTCCGTCATGAAGCTTTGACAAAAACGCATGATTTCACGGTCGCTTCGGCCTTTCGGATCGAAGTCCGCTCCCCCTTTGGCGCCACCCATCGGCAAGCGCGTTAGCGCATTCTTGAAAACCTGCTCAAAACCGAGGAATTTCAGTCCTCCGAGGGTGACGCTGGGGTGAAACCGGAGGCCTCCCTTGTAGGGCCCG
>CAYYSC010000113.1:0-8647 GCA_964474065.1 uncultured Rhodospirillales bacterium
TCTTCATTTAAAGCCGATGATGAACGCGGGAGGGTCAATCCGCAATCGCCTGGCGCACCGGGAAGGCGATGCAAGGGTCTTTTGGGAAGGCGCTGTAAACGCTATGCAGGATCAGGTTGTTTGCCGTTCCAAGGAGTTTCTGAACCCATGGCCGCCGATCTCGACGCCGTTCTCGCCCGTGCCGATGCGCAGTTGGATGCCTCCCTGGGGCGGCTGTTCGATTTCTTGCGCATCCCGAGTATCAGCACCGATCCGGCCTACCAGAATGAGTGTGAACGGGCGGCGCAATGGGCGGCCGCGCGGCTGGAGGAGTGCGGTTTCAAGGCGGAAATCCGGCCGACGACCGGTCATCCCATGGTGGTCGCCCACCATGACGGCGCCGGGCCGGACGCGCCGCACGTGCTGTATTATGGTCATTACGATGTCCAGCCGCCCGACCCGCTGGACCTCTGGCAGACCGGCCCTTTCGATCCCGTGCTTGTGGATGGACCGCACGGTAAGCGGATCGTGGCCCGCGGCGCGGTGGACGACAAGGGCCAGGTGATGATGTTCTTCGAGGCCTTCCGTGCCTGGCATGAGGCGACCGGCAATCTGCCATGCCGGGTGACGGTATTCCTTGAAGGCGAGGAGGAGTGCGGCTCGCCCTCGCTCCTGCCGTTCCTGGAAGCCAACAAGGATGAGTTATCGAAGCCGGATGTCGCCGTCGTCTGCGACACCGGCATGTGGGACGTGAACACGCCGGCCATCACCACCATGCTGCGCGGCATGGCCTACACGGAGGTCAAGCTGACGGGGCCGAGTCGCGATCTGCACTCGGGCCTTTATGGCGGCAGCGCCCTGAACCCGATCAACGCGTTAACTAGGATCCTGGGCGGCCTGACGGATGAGCAAGGGCGCATCCAACTGCCCGGTTTCTATGACGGAGTTGAAGAGCGGCCGATGGAGCAGAAGGCAGCCTGGGATGCTCTCGGCTTTGATGAGGCCGCTTTCCTTGCCGATGTCGGCTTGTCGCATCCGGTTGGCGAGGCGCAGCGTCCGGCCCTGGAGCGGCTCTGGGCGCGGCCTACGGCGGACGTGAACGGGATCTGGGGCGGCTATACCGGGCCGGGCTCTAAGACGGTTATTCCCTCCGAAGCTTTTGCCAAGGTCTCGTTCCGCCTGGTCAAGGGCCAGGATCACAAGCAGATCGTGAAAGCCTTTCAGCAATTTTGCGACGAGCGCGCGCCGGCGGATGCAAAGGTCGAGGTGATGGACCTGCACGGCGCGCCCGCGATGGAGGTGCCGTTGGACCTGCCCCAGCTCGATGCCGCGCGCAAGGCGCTGGCGGACGAGTTCGGCAAGCCGGCGGTGATGGTCGGGTCCGGCGGCTCGGTGCCGGTGGTGGAGCAGATGAAGCGGGTGCTGGGCCTGGACAGCATCCTGATGGGCTTTGGTCTCGCGGATGACCAGATCCACAGTCCGAACGAAAAGTTCGAGCAGGTATGCTATCACCGCGGCCTGCGCTCCAATGCCCGCCTGCTGGCGGCTCTGGCGGAGAAGTAGCAACAACCTGGACAGCCCGAACGCGACCGCGTTTCGGGCCAGAAACCGAAGACAAGAAGCATACAAGGAAGAGCCCCAATGGCCCAACGCTGGCGGGTTCTCGCCTTGCTGTTTCTCGTCCGCACCACGATGGCTTTTCAGTTTCAGGCCGTCGGTGCGCTTTCGCCCGCCTTCCAACAGAGTTTCGCCGTCGGCATCGCCGATATCGGCGTTCTGATTGGCCTGTTTTTCGCGCCGGGAATGTTTCTTTCCATACCGGGAGGGGCGCTCGGCCAGCGGTTTGGGGCCAAGCAGATAGTGCTGGCCGGTTTGGCGCTAATGACCGCCGGCGGCGCGATGATGGCGGTGTCGGATGCCTGGGCAGCACAGATCGCCGGACGGCTCATCGCCGGTCTGGGCGGCATCCTGCTGAACGTTCTGATGACGAAAATGGTGGCGGACTGGTTTTCCGGGAAAGAAATCAGCTTCTCGCTCGCGGTGTTCGTCATGTCGTGGCCGGTGGGCATTGCGGTCGCACTGATCGTGCTGCCGGTCATCGGCCAAGTCTACGGGCTGACAGCGGCGCTAACGCTCGTTGCAACACTGGCCGGAACCGGATTGATTGGCATGGCGTTGCTCTATCGCTCACCAGCAACGGCCGCCGAGGCAGGCGGCCCGGCGGCTGTGCGTGTCCGTGTGCGGGGCGCGATGCTTGGCGCCGTCATCGCCGCCGGTGCGATCTGGGGCATCTATAATGGCGCGCTGTCCGTCGTTTTCAGTTTCGGACCGGACCTGTTCATCGCGCGCGGCATGAGCCCCGCGGTGGCCGGATCGACCACCTCCATTATCCTGTGGCTGCTGGCGATCGTCGGTTCGTTTGCGGGTTTGCTGGTGGATTGGTCCGGGCGCCGGTATTTGATCTTGGCGGGTGGCAATCTGGGGTTTGCGGCGTTCGTGCTGATCGGGTCGTGGACCGACCAGGTGCTGCTGAACGTCATCGCGATGGGTGCGTTTTCCGGCGTGGCGGTCGGCGCCATGATGAGCCTGCCCGCCCTCGTGCTGCTGCCCGAAGCGCGCGCGTTCGGCATGGGCATCTTCTTCAGCGTGTTCTATCTATTCCAGATGGCGGGGCCGATGATAGCGGGATGGGTTGGCGATCTGACCGGCAATGTCGCCGCCACTTACCAGTATGCGGCGCTATTGCTGGTCATCTCGGTCGCCATTCTGCCGCTCTACGATGGTCTGGCCAGGCGCGTCCGGCGGGAGCGGGCGCTGTAGCTTCTGCAGGTCGTGTGGTTCGGCAATCGCTCGCGCCTGCCGCGGCGGATGGCGCAAAATCCCACTATCCATGCGCCTTGAGCGGACCGGGTTCTCCAGGAGACAATGCATGAATGAAAACTGGCAACCGGTGCGCATCCTGCATCCGCTGGATACCTCGCGCAGTCGCGGCTGGCCGCCGGAGAACCGCGATGTCGTGCAAATGCTGTCCTGGTGTAAGAAGCACTGCCGCGGCGGGTGGCGCGTGAGCCTGGAGGGGGAACCGATTGCCACGTTCTGGTTCGAGCGGCCCCGCGATGCGCAGGAGTTCGCCGTGCGCTGGTTCCCCTACAAGTGCGTCTAGCCCCGTGCGGGGCGCGGCTGCTATCGTCGGACAAAACCGAACGGAGGAACAGTCAGTCCATGGCCGCCCGCGTGCCCTACCTCAACCCCGAAGACCTCTCCGAAGAGAACAAGGATCTGTTGAAACGGCCGATCTGGCTGACCCGCGCGCTGGTCAACAGCCCGGATACTGCCCGCGCGTTCCATACGCTCGGTAACCACATCCGTTACGGCATGAAACTGGACATGCGCCTGCGCGAACTCGCGATCCTTCAGGTCGGCTGGCTCGCCCGCTCCCCGTTTGAATGGAGCCATCACGTCAAGCTCGGCATGGATTTCGGCGTCACGAAGGAGGACATCCAAGGCCTGATCGCAGAGAGCGAAGGCCGGGAAAGCGCGCTCGGTGATCTGGAAAAGAAAGTTCTCCGGGCAGCGCGCGAGATGGCGGAAAATGTTGAAATGCCGGAGCCGCTGTTCCGCGAACTGCAGGCGGCGCTGGGCGACGAGCAGATCGTCGACCTGGTCGTCACCATCGCCACCTATTGCGCCGTCGTGCGCATTCTGGCCTCCCTCGCGATCGAGGTGGAGCCCGAATACCAGCCCTATCTCGACATGTTCCCGCTGCCGGCCGCCTGAGGAGATTTGACCATGCGTTTGAAAGACAAGATCGCCATCGTCGTCGGCGCCGGTCAGTCGCCTGGGGAGGGGGTCGGCAACGGCCGCGCCACCGCGCAGCTTTTCGCACGCGAAGGCGCCACCGTTGCCTGCATCGACCTGGATCAGGAGCGGGCGGAGGAAACGGCGGAAATTATCCGGAGCGAGGGCAACAAGGCGCTCGCGCTGTCCGCCGATATCACCAGGGAGCAGTCTATAAAGGCCGCGGTCGAGGCGGTGGCGGCGGAGTGCGGGCGCATCGACGTGCTGCACAACAACGTCGGCGTCTCCATCGCCGGAGGCGACAAGCCGCTGGCCGAGCTGACCGAGGAAGATTTCGACCGCTGCAACGCCATCAACCTGCGCGGCATGATCATGACCTGCAAGCACGTCGTGCCGGTCATGCAGAAGCAGCGCGCCGGCAGCATCGTCAACATCTCGTCGATGGCCGTGCGCTCGCGCTACCCGCTGGTGGTATATAAGACCTCCAAGGCCGGCGTGGTGGCGTTGACCGAGCAACTCGCCTACACCAACGCGGAATACGGGGTCCGCGCCAATGTCATTCTGCCGGGTCTGATGGATACGCCGATGGCGGTCGACACGCGCGCCCGCGAATGGGGCAAGACGCGCCAGGAGATCGCGGAGGCGCGCAACGCGCAGGTGCCGCTCGGCGGCAAGATGGGCACCGGGTGGGATGTGGCCTATGCGGCTCTGTTCCTCGCCAGCGAGGAAGCGAAGTTCATTACGGGCGTGACGCTGCCGGTCGATGGCGGCGCCAACATCTGGGTGCGGTAAGCCGCTGCGGAGCGCCGTTCGCCCGCGCGACATCGTGCCGAGTGCTTTAACCCAGGGGTCGTTTCCTACGTTGCATGTATCATAGCAAACTGCCGTTTTTTCGGCGGGGCGTAAGGAGTGCTGCTCGGTGGACTACGACCGGCATATTGACCGCTTGCTCGATGGCCTGCGGGCCGAGGGCAACTACCGCGTTTTTGCGGAAATCCTGCGGCAACGCGGCAAGTTTCCGAAGGGTGTCCGCCATACCCCGGGTGGGGAGCGGCCGATTACGGTCTGGTGCTCTAACGATTATTTGGCAATGGCCCAGCATCCCCTGGTGGTGGAGGCCATGCACGAGGCGCTGGACGAAGTCGGCGCAGGCTCCGGCGGCACTCGCAACATCGCCGGCACCACAGCCTACCACGTCGCGCTGGAGCGCGAACTTGCGGCGCTGCACGGGAAGGAGGCGGCGCTGGTCTGCACGTCCGGCTATGTCGCGAACGAGGCAGCGCTGGGCACGCTCGGCCGCATGCTGCCGGACTGCCTGATCCTGTCGGATGCGCTCAACCATGCTTCCATGATCGAAGGGATCAAGGCTGCGCGCTGCGAGCGGGCTATCTTCCGCCACAACGACCTGGACCATTTGGAAGAACTGCTGGCCGCCCAGCCGCGGGAGCGGGCGAAGATCATTGCCTTCGAAAGCGTCTATTCGATGGACGGGGACTTCGGTCCCATTGCGGAGATTTGCGATCTGGCGGAAAAGTATAATGCGCTGACCTACATCGACGAGGTGCATGGCGTCGGCCTTTATGGCGCCACTGGTGCTGGCGTTGCGGAGCGGGAAGGGGTGATGGACCGGCTCGACGTCATCTCCGGCACGCTGGCGAAGGCGTTCGGTGTGATGGGCGGCTATATCGCCGCCTCCGCCAGGATTTGTGACCTGATCCGGAGTTTCGCGGCGAGTTTCATCTTCACCACGTCGATCTCCCCCGTGATCGCCGCGGGCGCTATCGCCAGCGTGCGCCATGTGCGGGCGAACAGCGCCGAGCGGGACGCCTTGCATGCAAATTCGGTTTATCTGAAAGCCGGCCTTAAGGAACGCGGCCTGCCGCTGATGCCAAGCCCGAGTCATATCGTGCCGATCAAGGTCGGCGATCCGGTCGCCTGCAAGGCGATCTGCGACCGCCTGCTGGAGGATTTCGGCATTTATGTCCAGCCAATCAACTATCCGACCGTGCCGAAGGGTACGGAACGGATGCGCCTCACGCCGGGTCCCCAGCACACGCGCGCCGACATTGAGCGCCTGCTCGATGCCTTAAGTGCGCTGATCGGGTCGAACGCCGTCACGGCAGTGGCGGCAGAGTAGGGAGGCTCCCTCCAAGTTGGCACCTCACTTTTTCAGGATTACGTCGATCTCTCCGCCGCGCTCCAGGGTTGCCAATTTAACGTCCTCGATCCTCATGCCGCCGGCGGCCCGGATTGCCGCCAACAGGTCGCGTTGCCCCAGAGCGGAGGACCGCATAGCGGCGTCGTTCACCTCGCCGTCCTCGATCAGAACCGTGGGCTTGCCTTTGATGAGATCGGCAAGGGGCCGCCATCGGAGAGCAATCTTTGTCAGCAGCGTGTGCAGCAGGACCAGAAATCCCGTGGTGAGCAGCACTTCAACGAAGGGGGCATTACCGGTGAGAGTGCGGCTGAGGTTGGAGCCGATGATGACCGCCAAGAGAATGTCGATCGGTGTTCCCTTCCCGAACAGCCGCGGTGTTGCGAGGCGAAAAAGGATTAGGCCGTAAATAAAGATGATGGTGCCACGCACCAGCATTTGCCATAGGCTGATTGCTCCATCGTTGTCGCCGACCAAAAAGGCCAGCCATTCGATTTCAGCCATGTTCTTTCCTGATCCATGTCCGATAGGGCGCCTTTGGCATTCTGAAATTGGATACCAAAGTGTAGAAGCAATGGCAGAGCCGGTTGTTGACTTCCCGAAGCCGACGTCCTACTTTCCCACTCATGATTGAACGGTTCGGCCTCCTGCTCCTTAGCGGCCCGGCGCTCCTCTGAGTGTCGGGACAAAAATGCTGAGTCGCCTCTCTCCTTAAACCGTTCGAGTTTTCCCATGCCCAGTACAGTTTTCGATCGCGCGCTGCGACTTACCGGCGGTCGCCGGAGTATGTCCGCGGTCCCGGCGGCCGGAGCGACACCGCATCCTTCCTTTGTCATTGGTCCCTGCGGCAGGTAGAACACCGGCAGGGCAGAGATACGGAGATCCTGCGTTATGCGCGCCATCGCATCAGACAAATACCGTCCTTACGCCTTCCCTTACATCCCGGCTGATTTCAGCGAGCGCACTTGGCCTTCTAAAACGATCACCAAGCCGCCGGTTTGGTGCAGTGTCGATCTGCGCGACGGCAACCAGGCGCTGGTGGAACCGATGGGCACGGACCGCAAGGTGCGGTTCTGGAACGCCCTGCTGAAAATGGGCTTCAAGGAGATTGAGGTCGGCTTTCCCTCGGCTTCGGACACCGACTTTGAATTCGTTCGTCACATCATCGACAACAAGCTCATTCCCGAAGACGTCTCGATCCAGGTGCTGACCCAATGCCGGCCGGAACTGATTACGCGGACATTCGAGGCCATCAAGGGTGCGCCCAGCGCCATCGTCCACTTCTATAACTCGACCTCTACCGCTCAGCGCCGGGTGGTGTTCGGCATGGACGAGAACGGCATTACGGAGATTGCGACCTCCGCCGCCAAGTTGGTGCGCGAACTCCACGAGGCCGGCGCGGCAGGGGATACGGCCGTGCGTTACCAGTATTCGCCAGAAAGCTTCACCGGCACGGAACTGGCCTATACCGTCGAGATCTGCGAGGCGGTCATGGACGTGCTGGAGCCGACGCCGGAGCGCAAGCTGATCCTGAACCTGCCGGCGACGGTGGAGATGTGCACGCCGAACACCTACGCAGACCAGATCGAGTGGTTCAGCCGCAACATCAAACACCGCGATTCTATCATCCTGTCGGTGCACCCGCATAATGATCGAGGCACCGCCGTTGCTGCGACCGAACTGGCGCTGATGGCCGGTGCGGAACGGGTCGAGGGCACGCTGTTCGGCAACGGGGAGCGCACCGGCAATGTGGATATCGTGACGCTGTCGCTGAACATGTTCACCCAGGGCGTCGATCCCGGCGTAGTGATCGACGACATCAACGAACTGATGCGGACGGTGGAATACTGCAATCAGTTGCCGGTCCATCCGCGTCACCCGTATGCCGGCGAGCTGGTTTTTACCGCCTTCAGCGGCTCGCACCAGGACGCGATCAATAAGGGTATGCGCGAGGTGCGCGAGAAGAACGATCCGCTATGGGATGTGCCTTATCTGCCGATGGATCCGGCGGACGTCGGCCGGACCTACGAGGCTATCATCCGAATCAACAGCCAGTCCGGGAAGGGCGGGATCTCCTATATCCTGGAAACCGATTACGGCATTTCCCTGCCGCGGCGGGCCCAGATCGAATTCTCCAAGGTCATTCAGCAGTTGACCGACCGGGAAGGCCATGAGGTGCCTTCCGACAAGATCTGGGACGTCTTTAACGCCGAATATCTGGATCAGAACGGTCCGCTGTCCTTCCTGGGCTACCAGACGCTTCCGGGCGAAAGCGGTGGCCGCGAACTGACGGCGAAACTGCGCGTCTACGGCGAGGAGCTAGAGATCAAGGGCAAGGGTTCCGGCCCCATCAGCGCCTTTGTCGATGGCCTCGCTAACGCCTTGGGGTTCGAGCTGGACGTGATCGACTACCGCGAGCACGCGGTTGGCTCGGGCAAGGACACCAACGCCTACGCCTATGTCGAGATGCGCGCGCCAAACGAGACGACCCTGTTCGGTGTTGGCAAACACGATAACATCGTGGAAGCCTCGCTGCGGGCCGTGGTGAGCGCTGCCAACCGCGCGCAGCGGATGGGGCTGTTCCGGTTGGGTGGATAGCCGCTCCGCTTCTGCCGCGGCTTGGAACTGAGGAAACAAGAACGGCGCCGTCCTCTTCTCACGGCGCCGTTTTTTACTGGCAGAGCAGACGAGGGCAGCGCGGACCTAGAACCGCCG